>DATFQQ010000296.1:0-23809 GCA_035264195.1 Candidatus Sulfotelmatobacter sp.
TTTCTGCATGACCGGATACCACTCGAGTTCGGTTTACGCAGAAGCTTATGTCAAAGGCTTCAAGGGAATCGATTTCAACCAGGTCTACCCACCGCTGCGAAAACGAGCGATGGAGGACGATTACCGTGGCCTTGGGTATTACCGAAAACTCGGCTACATTCCCTGCGACAAAGAAGAAGAATCCGTCAGTAAGACAATGGAGTACGTCTACGACGATTGGGCTGTCGCGCACATTGCGAAAGCAGTCGGGCGGACTGATGACTACGACCTGCTCGTCGAACGATCGAAGAACTACAAGAATGTGTTTGACCCGTCAACGACCTTTGTGCGCCCTCGGCTTGAAAACGGGCAATGGTCAGAGCCCTTTGAGCCCACTGAGATGGGGCACTCGAAGCAGTGGCGGGACTACACGGAATCTGATCCGTGGGAAACGACATTTTCGATTCAGCACGATCTCGCAGGGTACATTCAATTGTTCGGAAGCAGGGAGGCGTTCATCGAGAAGCTGGATACACTCTTCACCACGAGTTCGCAGTTGCCTGCGGATGCGCCTCCGGATATCGCCGGAATGGTGGGACAGTATGCGCACGGAAACGAGCCGTGTCATCACATGGCCTACCTTTACAGCTATGCCGGTGTGCCGCACAAAACACAGGCGCGCGTGCGGAGCCTTCTGGAGATGGAGTATGACGATCAGCCGGATGGATTGGCTGGCAACGAAGATTGCGGGCAGATGTCGGCCTGGTACATCTTCAGCGCGCTCGGTTTTTACCCGGTAGATCCGGTCAGCGGCAATTATGTGTTTGGGTCGCCACTGGTGGACCGGGCAGAAGTAGAGCTTGAAAACGGCAAGCAATTGAAGATCGAAGTGAAGCGCACGTCGCCGGGTGATGCATACGTTGAGGCTGTAGGTTTCAATGGAAAGCCCTATGAGAAGCTCTGGTTTCGGCATGCCGACATCATGAATGGTGGGCTGATCGAGTTCACGATGGGGCCGCAGCCGAGCAAATTCGGCCGCGGTGACGGTGCGATTCCGCCGTCGATGAGTACAATTGCCGGCTAAATCTTTGTTGCCCAAGTCTCGAGGAGAGAAAGCATGAATATGAGGCTACTGTTGTTGGCCCTTCTGTGGTCAGCATTGCTGTGGAGTATGAGTATGAACGCACAGACCAGTTATGACCTGAGGTCGCCGGACAACCGGATCGAGGTTCGAGCGCGGACGGCGGGGCAGGTAAGCTACGACGTTCTTCTGAACGGTCGAGCGCTGCTGGAGGGATCCACGCTGTCGCTTGACGTGGACCACAAAAAGCTGGCGATCAATCCAAAAGTAACGGGAGCCAAGAAGCGCTCGAATGACGAGACGATCGAGCCAGTGGTTCGCCAGAAGTTTGCGAAGATCCGCGATCGCTACAATGAATTGCGGTTAAGCATGGATGGCGGATATACAGTGACGTTCCGCGCATACAACGAAGGCGTCGCATATCGGATAGAAACATCTTTTCCGGAAAAGGAAGTCAAGATTTACGGAGAAGAGGCGAACTTCAATTTTCCTAGCGACTTCGAGGTCTATTATCCACAAGAAGACAGCTTCTATTCACACAACGAGCGCAAATATCTACCTCAGCATCTGACTCAGATTGAGCCGCAATTTATCGCGACGCTTCCAGCGGTTGTGGACGTCGGTCAAGGTGTGAAGGTCGCGATAGCGGAGTCCGATTTGGAAAGTTATCCGGGACTCTGGTTAAAAGGAATGGCCCCACATTTCGGCTTAGCTGCAACGTTTCCGCCGTATCCGCTGAAGATGGAGCAAACGAGCGATCGCGACTACAAAGTGACCGATAGCGCCGACTACATTGCACTGACATCAGGTACGCGAACGTATCCGTGGCGGGTGATCGGCATCGCAGAACATGATGGCGACCTGATCACAAGCGAGTTGGTGTGGCTGCTTGAGAGGCCTGCGCAGTTTCAGGACACGTCGTGGATCAAGCCTGGCAAGGTCGCCTGGGATTGGTGGAATGACTGGAACATCGCGGGAGTCGATTTCCGCGCGGGGATCAATACAGCGACGTACAAGTACTATGTCGACTTCGCGTCAAAGTACGGGATTCCTTACATCATTCTCGATGACGGCTGGTACAAGCTGGGCAATTTGCTTGAAGTAACTCCTGATCTCAACATGGAGGAGTTGCTCGACTATGCCAAGAAGAAAAATGTCGGGATCATTTTGTGGGCGTCGTGGAAAACGTTGGACGATCAGTTGATTCCTGCTCTTGATCAGTGGGAGAAGTGGGGTATCAAGGGAATCAAGGTTGATTTCATGCAGCGCAGCGACCAGATCATGATCGAGTACTTTTACCGCGTTTGCCGCGAGGCTGCGAAGCGGCACATGCTGGTCGATTTCCATGGTGATCAGAAGCCGGCAACAATGACGCGCACCTGGCCGAATCTCATCAACACTGAGGGCGTGCGCGGGATGGAGTGGAGCAAGTGGAGTTGGGACTCGGAGCCCAAGCACAACGTGACACTGCCGTTCACAAGGATGTTCCTTGGGCCGATGGACTATACGCCGGGTGCAATGCGGAATGCCACGCTGAAAACATTCGCGCCGATCAATCCGCAGCCTATGGCTTTGGGAACACGATGCCATCAGCTCGCGATGTATGTTGTTTATGAAGCGCCGCTGCAAATGCTCTCCGACAGCCCAACGAACTATTTGCGTGAGGCGGAGATCATGGATTTTCTCAGCCCCGTGCCGACCGAGTGGGATGACACCAAGGTCCTCGATGCGAAGATTGCAGAGTATGTGGTCGTCGCGAGGCGGAATGGCAAGGATTGGTATATCGGGGCGATGACGGACTGGACGCCGCGCGATCTGGAGGTTGATCTGTCATTCCTGACTGACGGCAAGTTCACGATGGACGCTTACCAGGACGGAGCCAACGCGGATCGATTCGCCAGCGATTACAAGAAAACGAGCGGACAAGTGGATAAGGGATCGAAAGTGAAGATTCATCTCGCGCCCGGCGGTGGATGGGCTGCGCGGATTCATCCGTGAGACGCGGGAAATTTCAGACCATTTTTGCTTTTGATGTAACCCACCGCGGTGGATGGCCTGCGCTTTTTGCTGGCCGGAAGACCTATGCAGTCTGCCGCTGCAGGCATAGTTGCATGGGTCCTCCGGCGCCAAAAAACGGCGCCATCAGGATGACAAAGCGGACTAGCTGCGCTCCTCTTTGCGGAGTGGGGGTTGGGCGGGTAGAGCTCTCATTGCGCCGGTTGAGATTCCTCCGTCTACTAGCAAGGTCTGGCCTGTCACGTAGCGGCTGGACTCAGAGGCGAGAAAAACAATCGCACCATCGAGATCATTCGGTTGACCGGGGCGCTTAAGCGGGATCCGTTCGGTCAGGTAGTCGACCCAGTCTTTGTTTTCATAAAGAATCTTGTTCTGAGCGGTGCGAAACCAACCTGGCGCCAGGCAGTTGACTGTGATTCCGTGCTGGCCCCAATCGTCCGCCAAACTCATGGTTAGCTGGCGAATGCCACCGCGGCTCGCTCCATATGGGCCGAGGCCCGCATAGCCAGCCACGCTGGTAACGGATCCGATGTTGATGATGCGGCCGTAGCTCCGGGGAATCATCCGCCGCGCTACGGCTTGAGCGACAAAAAAGCTGCCACGCAGGTTCGTGTCGAGAATCAGATTCCAATCATCCCAGGTCACATCAAGCGCAGGCTTGCGGACATTGCATCCCGCATTGTTGACGAGGATGTCGATCCTTCCGAATGCATCGTGAGCGGCCGAAACCATTCGCTCAATACTTTGCTGGTCGCGGACATCAAGTTCGAGTGAGATGACTCTCCGGCCGATTTCCTGTACTTCTTTTTCAAAGGCCGACAGGGAATCGCGTTTGCGGCTGGTGAGAACCAGGTCAGCGCCGGCGTGGGCCAAGGCGCGCGCGAAATATTGACCAAGACCGCGGCTGGTGCCAGTGACGATCGCAACCCGCCCCGTGAGATCAAAGAGTTCGTTCATGAAGAGAGACTGCCCGGTTCCAGGACTATCTTCATCAAATTCGGTTCATGCGCGTGCAACCGCTCAAACCATCGTGGTCCTTGATCGAGAGGAGCGCGCGCGGTGATAAGCGGCCCAACGTTGATTCTCCCAGTGCTCATCAGTTCGATCGCTTGGGGGTATTCCCCGGCGGACGCGCAAGATCCCTGCAGTCGAATTTGCCGGCTGACGACCTTTTGCAGTGGGATGGCGACTTCTGGAGTGATGTTCCCGACGAGGAGCACTGTGCCGCCCTTGCGCACGCAATCGACAGCTGAAGAGATCGTTGGTGTGATGCCTACGGCTTCCACGGCGACATCAACGCCGATTCCGTTCGTGAGATCGGTCACCTTGGAGACAAGGTCAGGCCCCGATTTCAGAGTCGCAGTCGCGCCTAGTTCCTCGCTTAGCTTCAGGCGGGTTGCGTCAACGTCGGTCACAAAGACGCGAGAGCATCCCGCCACCTTCAGCGCCTGCTGCAGGAGTAGGCCAATCGTTCCCGCTCCGAGCACAAGAGCAGTACTTTCGGGACGAATCGGGACCAGCGATACAGCATGAAGCGCGACAGAGACTGCTTCCAGAATGGCGGCCTCATAAAAGGCAAGATTTTCGGGAAGCCGGTAAGCGATTCGGGCTGGGACCGCAACAAACTCGGCGAATGCGCCGGCTCGCCGATAGTCTCCGCAAGAAACGCCGAGGACCTCGCGGCGGTCGCAGAGATTCACCTCTCCGCGCACGCAACTAGGACACGCGCCGCAGTAAACCGTGGAGTCAAACGTGACGCGGTCGCCCGGTTGAAAGTTGGTCACGTCTCTGCCAATGTTTTCTACGACTCCAGCGGCTTCATGGCCCATCACGATCGGTGGGATGCGGCGCCCGGACGAGCCGTCGTAGCCGTGAACATCGCTGCCGCAGATTCCGCAGGCGGCTACGCGAACCAGCAACTCGTCAGCGCGGACAGTAGGTACCGGAACGTCCGTGACTTGAAGATGACCATATTCAGATAGGAGTAGCGCTTTCATAAAGCTGTCTTGACCAACCAGTCTTACTTCAGTTGCGATTTGCCAGGGTCTACGATTCCAGAGCCTTCGCGGATTGTCAAAATCTGATTCGCCTTAACTTTTGTGAAGGTTTCCGTCTTCTGGGTCGTGGGCCATTTTACTTCTATCAGATCGACTTGTTGTGACTTGCCCAGGCCGAAGTGCAGACGCAGATCGCTCTGCGACATTACGCTTGAACCGCTGCGCACCTCATCGATCTGAGAGTGACTTCCGATCACAACACGTACGCGGGCCCCGATTGCTGTGCGATTACATTTTGTCCCAATTAGTTTGATCTTGATCCAATTTTGCTTGTTGCCGCCGTCATTGCGAAGCAGAGAGGGCAAATCACCGAGATTCAGCACCAGTGCATCGATGTCGCCGTCATTGTCGTAGTCGCCGAAAGCGGCGCCACGACTGGAACAGTGCTGAGTAATCCCTGGACCCATCGTGGATGAGACATCTTTGAATTGACCGTTGCCCATGTTCCTGTAAACCAGGCGCGGATTCTTGTAGGTCTGCCCGATCTCGTGACCGCCGATCTCAGGGTATACGTGGCCGTTCACCTGGATGAGGTCGGCCCAGCCGTCGTTGTCATAGTCGACGAAGCCGCAGCCCCACGCGACGTATTGATTATTGATGCCGATTCCAGATGCGAATGTGACGTCGTTGAAGGTGCCATCGCCGTTGTTGTGATACAGGTTGCAGGTATCGTCGGCGAAGTTTGTTTTGAAAATGTCGAACCAGCCGTCACAGTCATAATCCGCAACCGCGACACCCATTCCGGCCTGCTCGTGGCCGTTTTCGCTATAAGCACACCCCGCCATGACTGCTATATCTGTGAACGTACCGTCATGATTGTTGCGAAAGAGAATGCTGGGTTCGGAATCGACGGCGACGTAGATATCGGGCCATCCGTCGTTGTCGTAGTCGCTCGCAACTGCAGTGATCGAGTACCGCGGGCCGGGCTTCAAGATGCCCGCCTTCTGCGAGACATCGGTAAATGTTCCGTCACCGTTGTTGCGGTAGAGCACATTGGTGTCGCCCGTGAGGCCGCGCGGACCGCACATCACCGGGATTCCTTTCCACTGGCACGATGTCGGATTGCTTGCTACGGTTTCTGCCGGATCGAGCTTGATGTAATTGCAGACAAAAAGATCGAGATGCCCATCCCGGTCGTAGTCCAAAAACGTACAGCCTGAGCCCCAGCGCACCTGCTCGTTGTGGAGTCCCGCTTTCCGGGTTGCATCTGTGAAGGTTCCGTCGCCATTGTTGTGGAACAGGATGTTGTGACCCCAGAAACAGCAGAAAAGATCGTCCCAGCCGTCGTTGTCGTAATCGCCAACGCAGACGCCCGTTTGCCATCCTGTGCGCGCGATTCCGGATTTTTCCGTGACGTCAGTGAAGGTTCCGTCGCGATTATTCTTGTATAGGTGTGAGGTGGGCGCCTGACCAGCTGGCCATGGTTCGCCAAGTCGCGAGCCGTTCGTCAGATAGATATCCAGCCAGCCGTCGTGGTCGTAATCGAAGAAGGCAATTCCACTGCCTTTCGCTTCGATAATGTAGCGCTTGTGGTTGGGATCGCCCCAAACATTCGGAGTATTGAGCCCGGCTTCGCGCGCGACATCAATAAATTGAACTGGGGATGACGGAGCCGCCGCAGGTGCAGCTTGAAGTGATAGTTGGCGCTTCCATTGCCACAACGGCGTGGCGAGTGCATCAAGCAGAGTGCTGCCGAAGACAACCAGGGATGATCCGAGGAAACTCCGCCGTGGAAAATTCATGTCCGATTCATATTCAGACCTACGGCCTATCGAGAGCCGTTTCGGTGCTGAGTGTTATTCCGAAATTCGTAAATGGGTTTTTTAGCCTCAGATCTACCTTATCATTTCGAAGATGGGATCTTGGGGAACTTGCGCGGCACGATGCCCGTGCCCTCTTTCACAGCGATGATCTGATCGATAGGGACGTTCGAGAGTCGATCGACTTGCCCGCTGGGCCATGTAATCTCGAGCGATTCGATTTTGGTCTGCTTACCGAGACCAAAGTGAATTCGCGGATCGCTTGCCGACATGTAACTTCCGCCGCCCTTCGCTTGTTCAACGTGCACGAATCCTTCTGAGATCAACTTCAGAGAAGCCCCAGTTCCATCGCGATTCGATTTCGTGCCGATCAACTGAATGGTCAACCAGTGATTAGAGTTGCCTCCATCGTTTCGCAGGAGCGACGGATAGTCGCCACGATTGTTTGTCACGACGTCGATGTCGCCATCGTTATCGTAATCAGCGGTTGCGAGACCGCGTCCTGCGATCGGGCGCATGAAGTCTGTCCCCAGCGATTCGGAGACTTTTTCGAACTGTCCTTTGCCAAGGTTGCGAAACATCAGCAGCGGTTCTTTGTACGACACCTCGCTGTGATACAGCCCGACATTGTCGAGCATAGAGCCATTCGCCTGCAGAATGTCGTTCCACCCATCGTTGTCGTAGTCCAGGAATTTCATCGCTACACCGCTCATTAGGATTGCTTTGTTCCCAATGCCTGACCGGAATGTCTCGTCGGTGAATGTTCCATCCTGGCTGTTTCGGTAGAGGCGGTTCAACTCGAAGTCTAGATGAGTGACATACAGGTCCTGCCATCCGTCGCCGTCAACGTCTGCCGCATCGATGCCCATACCCGCTTCGTAACGACCGTCTTCACTAGCCGCGAAACCTGAAATTAGCGAAACATCTTCAAACGTGCCGTTGTGCTTATTGATGAACAGGAAGTTCGGCCACGAGTCGTTCGCGATCGCGATATCTGGCCAGCCATCGTTGTTGAAATCGGCCAAGACAACGCCCATGCCCTTGGCTTCCGGCTTTCCAACTCCTGAGGTGTCGCTCACATCGGTAAATGTTCCGTCGCGATTGTTGTGATATAGCTTGATGCGCTGACCCTTGTAGTTGCCTGGATGGCAGTAGGAGCGATAGCCGGGCCGTCGTTCGCCACACCAGATGTTGTTCTTGGGAGTCCAATCGATGTAGTTGGTGACGACGAGATCGAGCCAGCCGTCTTTGTCGTAATCAAACCAACCCGCGCTGGTAGACCATCCACCTTCGTCCGCGATACCTGCTTTCGCGGTTACATCTGTGAAAGTGCCATTACTGTTGTTGTGATAAAGAATCGCACGACCGTAGCCCGTCACATACAAATCAGGAAATCCATCGTTATCGAAGTCGCTAACGGCGACCCCTTGTCCGTAGTGACCTTCGCCTCCAACGCCGGCTTTCTCCGTGACGTCTGTGAAGGTCCCATCACCATTGTTGTGATAGAGCGCGCTACGCAACGGGTGAGGTGGTTTGTAGATGTCGGTTGCCGCAGACTGGACGAGGTACAAGTCCATGAGTCCGTCTTGATCGTAGTCGATCCAGGCGACACCAGTGCCCATCGTCTCGAGGTAATACTTGTCTCCGGTCTGGGTGGAGTCCTGTTGAAAGGTAATTTTTGCGTTCTCGCGAACGTCGGTGTATCGAACAAAAATTGTCGAATCTGCTTTTGCCGAGGCTTGACTGGCGAAGACTCTATTCTGGATTTCAGCAGTAGCTGCGATTCCCAGCGCCAGTACACCGACAATGAGAGCTCGAGTGTAGCCCGGGCCAGGTTTCGTATTCCAGCTCTTCATTTCTCGATTCACGTCAGAAGTTGTGTCAATCCGTCACAAAGTGCGATCCGCAATCATTAGTGCCAATTGCAGTACCTGTTGGCGGGCGACCATCGGAATAGGTTGACCACTGGCTGGAGCATTCGCGGGGGCATTCGAGAGAACTTGCTCGATGCGGCCAACGTCGAGACCCCCGGCGTTGCTTCCTTTGAAACGGTTGAGCACCTCGCGAGCCTTTTCCACCTGTCCGATCTGATAGTAAAAAACACCCAGAATGGAGTAACTGCCTGACCACTCAGGCATGAGTTCGACAGCCCGCTCCAAGCGCTCGGCGGCCTGAGTTGCATTGCCCCGCAGGACCGAGATAAGTCCCATGCCCCATACTAACTTGCCCGAGCCTGGAACCCGCGCCAGGCCCTTGTGGAGCGTCTGTTCGGCACCGTCGAGGTCTTTGTCGCGAAGTTGCACGAGTGTCAACGAAAGATAGTATTGATCGTTGTCGGGACTGCGGCTGATCGCTCTTCGAAAAGTTTCCGACGCCTTGGCGTCATCGCCCCCATGAGCCTCAATATCACCGAGCAGCGCTAGAAACGAGTCGTCCTTCTGTCCCTCCGCTGAAACGCTCTGAATAGCGGCGAGCGCATCGGAGTACTTGCCTTTGCGGAAAAGAGCGTCCGCCAAATCGAACTGGACATCGTCGGAGTTGGGATTCGCCTTCAGCGCAGCCTGGAAGTGCCGGACGGCGTCGTCGTACACGCGGTAGCGGGCGAGGAGCACCCCGATGCCAGTTTGCGTGCGGTAGTCGGTTGCGCTGATCTGATCGAGTTGCGCGATGGTTTCGCGCGCTGCATCAGGTTGGCCGAGTTTCAGGTAGGCTTCCGCAAGCAAGTACAGATCCTGCGGCTGTCCAGGATGCTTCTGGATTTGCTCAGTCAGTTCCGATACGTCAAGTTGGGTGCGTTGCTGCGCGGAAAGTGTGGAGCGGTTGTCGAGGTAATCAAAGAGATGCTGGTAGGGATAGGTGCCGGTAACAGAGTTCTTGGAGAGAGTCTGGAAGACGTTGAGATCTCTTTCTGCATCGGCGGTTTGATGCAGACCGCGCTCGGCCATAGCAAGCTTGTAATAGCCGTCGGCGGGATTGCGGCTAACCTTCACATAACGGCGTAGTAATTCGACAGCGTCGGCGAATTTCTTGTCCTTCAGGCGGAGATTCGCCAACTCGAGAAGCGCTTCAGCGAAATTCGGACTTGCGGCGAGAGCTTTTTGAAATAGTGACTCTGCTGCAGCATAGTTACCCTGACGCTCCTGGATATAGCCCACGTTGAATAAGCACGAAACATTGCGCGGATCTTGTTTCAGCCCCAAGTCGAAATATTTCAACGCTTCGTCAAAACGTCCCAGGTGACGATAAGAGAGGCCCATGAATGCGTAAGAGCGGGCAGTCGGGTCTAGGTCGATCAGCTTCTGAAATTCCCCAATCGCGCTTTCGGTCTTTCCCGCCATGAAATAGCTTTCCCCCAGTGCGGCATGCAGGTCGGGCCGCTGGGGAGCAATCTTCAAACCGGATTCCAAAAGTGGGATGGCATCTTCGAAATAGTTTTGCGTCATGCTGACCCGCGCCATCAGAAAAATCACGTCGGTATTCTGTGGCGCGAGTTTGTGCGCGCGGACCAGGACATCGAGAGCATCGACTGGTTTCGCCTGTTCAAAGTAGACCTGGCCGAGAAGGTAGAGGGATTCCGCGGAATCAGGTTTCACCTTTAGCGCGCGGTCGAGGTCAAGGCCAGCTTGAGCATAGTCGCGCAATTTCAAATACGCCTGGCCGAGGTTGTAAAGCGTCTCGAAAGTTTCGGGTTGCAACCGGTTGGCCTGCTCGAGTTCGAGCACACCCGACTTATGCTGTTTTGCACTCGCCAGCAACACCCCAAGCGTGAAGTGCAATTGGACGTCTTGCTTGTGCGCAGTCGATAGTTCGCGGGCGGTTTGCAGGGCCTGCGCCGTCTTATCTGCCTGGAGGTAAGCGCGCACCAGGTTGAATTGCGTTTCAACGGTGAGAGGATGGACTCGCTGAAAATGCTGAATGGCGGCAGTTGGCGCTCCTCTTGCCAAGAGAAGTAGACCAAGGTTGTAGTTTGCGTCGCGGTTTGAAGGCGCAACGCGCAATACTTTGTCGAATTCCTTTTCAGCAAGGTCGAGCTTTTGCTGGCTTACGTAAAGATTTCCCAGATTGTTGTGCGTTGTTGCAGAGTTCGGAGCCAGTTTCAGTGCTTGCTGGAACGCCTCCATTGCATTCTGGTAATCGTTCTTGCCTGCGTAGGCAATTCCGAGTAGGTCGAAGGCATCCACGCTAGAGGAATCTTGTTTCGTCTGACCTACTAGTATTTGAATCGCTTGATCAAAGTTGCCTTTTTGAATGAGATTTTGTGCTTCCTTGAGTGGCGCTGCTAGCACCGCGGGCGGACTGCCTGGAACGTGTTTCTCCTTTCCTTGTTGAGCCGGGCTGCCGGCGGAAGGATGTGTGAACACCAAGAGCGCGAGAAGGATGAATCCCAAACGGCCGATGTTCTTAGAGGATTGAATCGAGGCGCACCCCAACATCTGTCACTGCCTCTCCCGAGGGCTCAATATAGCACTTGAAGCATCTGCCGAGCCATTTGGTGGTTCGGCTGTTTTTGGAGTAACGATTGCAAAACGCTTCGCGCTTTTTCTTTTTGGTTCTGAATCAGATAAAGGCGCGCAAGATTCAGATATGCCTGATCGAAGTCCGGAGCTTGTTCGATGCAAGTCTCAAATTTCTGTTCCGCGTCAGAATAATGCTGTTCTTGGACGAACAGCACTCCCAAGTTGTTCAATGCATCAGGATAGTTCGGACGCAGATGGATAGCTGCTTCCAAAGAGTGAAGCGCCTGTTCGGGCCGATTCGTGCGCGCGTAGAGCATTCCGAGACTGTAACTGATCTCGGCATTCCGGGGTTCAGCTTCCAGCGCGCGTCTAAGGAGCTTTTCTGATTCCTCGAAGTTGCCCTGCTTGCGGTAAACGTTACCGAGGTTGAGCAGAGCGGTGGAATAGGCGGGGCGTAGCTTAAGGGTCTGCTGAAAGTTCTGAATTGCTTCGGTGTTGTTTCCCTTTTGCGCGGCGATGGTCCCGAGGTTGTTCCAGGCGTCTGCATACTCCGGGCGCAGTTTCACGGCTTGTTCGAGATATTGTTGCGCCTCCGCCAGATCATTGCGCCGGAGACATAGCGTTCCCAGATTGTAATAAGCCTCCGCATCATCGGGTCGATTTGCGATCACTTGCTTGAAGGACTCTGTCGCTTGATCAAGAAATCCATGTTGAAAGAAAGCGATGCCATAGGTGAACGAGTTTCGCTGGAAGGCGTCCTGAAAGAGAGAGCCGGAGAAGGGAAGCGCCTTATGCAGACGCTCTTCGAGAGTGCGAGGAATGTCGGCTAAGTCCTGCGATACCTGTTCGGGACTTATGCTGCCTTGGTGCACCTTGATGATTTGTCCAGCGTTGTCGATCAAGAACGAAGTCGGCAGCGGCAGATCCCGATGGCGGTCGAACATATAGCGGTAGACGATGTTGTAGATTCCAGCGACCTCACGACTACCCAGCAGAATCGGAAATGGAGGATGCTCATTACTCAATGAAGTTCGAATTCTGCCCGGATCGGAAGGATCGTCGACATTGATCGCGACGACATGAAGTCCTTTCGAGCTGAGACTGGAATGCGCAGCGATCAAGAGTCGCAACTGCTCGAGAGATTCTGCATTACTCGTCCAGAAGTTGAGTAGGACAAAGCCACTTCGAAATGAATTCAGATCGCGGAGATTCCCCGCCAAATCAGGCAGGGAGAAGTCCGGTGCTTTCACAGGCTCTATCAGCCACGTGTCTACCGACGACGGCAGGGTCTCCGAAGGAGCACGGTCACCAGGGTACGTCCACGCTTGCGGTGCGGTCGCGAACGGCTTCGCCTGAAACGTCGACTTGCCCTCTGTAAGTTCAATGCGATGGTTGACCGGGAGGTTGCGAAAAGTTTCCGTTTGGCCACTGGGCCAGTGCACGGTTGCTTGGATCGGTCCTTGATGTTTGCCCACGCCGAAGAAGAGTTCCTTGGTGTGCTGGCACAAGAATCCAGAACCCGCTTGAACGTACTTCTTCTGCAGCAGATTTTCCGCCTGCACCGTAACAGCAACTCCGATCGCATCGCGATTGCTCTTTTGTCCACGTAAGCGAAAGGCAACCGAATTGCCGACTCCATCCATCGCGAGACGCAAGATTCTGACTTGCGGAGCGTTTCGATTCTTCAAGATGATTTCGAGTCGACCGTCGCCGTCGAGGTCAGAAAGGGCGAACGTCCGGCTGTCTTCTCGAAAATCCAATCCAACTAGACCCGAGACATCGGAAAACGTGCCGTCGCGATTATTGGCGAAAAAAACGTTTCGTTCATGACCGTTCCAGGTCGAGTCCGAGCGGATGAGTTCATTGATAGCGCCCCAACCTCGTTCGTAATCCGTGGACGGATTGCCTTCGGAAGGTGATTTGGCGACGACTTGACGCCAGAAGAAACTCGAGACGTCCCTGTCTCCCGCACCCGAGACGTATCCATTCGCCACATACAAATCCGAATAGCCATCGTTATCGAAGTCCCATGAATCGGTTGACCACGACCAACGCCCCATCTCCACGCCAGCTTGCTGGCCGATATTCTCGAAGTTGCCGTCGCCGTGATTTCGATAAAGCGAATTGCCTTGCATGTGCCGATGATAGAGAGCGCGAATATCGTCTGGTTCACTTGGATGGAACTGAGGGTCTTGAAACACTCGCATTCCAGCGGCGACCCACATACCGGCCGCGTAGATATCTTGCTTTCCGCTGTTGTCGAGGTCGAGCCAGCAAGCACTCATCCCGGCTCCAGCCTCGTTTACTCGGGCCTCACTGGAAACGGCGATAAACGTCCCGTTGCCGTTATTGCGGTAGAGATTGTTTCTGCCGAAATCATTTACGACATAGAGATCAGGCCATCCGTCTCCGTTACAGTCTCCCCAAGAACAAGCGAAGCTGTACCGATCGTTTTCAACATTCAGACCTGCGGCTTCGGTGTGGTCTTCGAATGTGCCGTTTCCCTCGTTGTGAAACAGATAGTTCGGTGGCCCGTTCCGCGCGTCAAAATACGGCACTGGATATCGATACTGATCGAGGCCCTGGTAGTAGTTGTAAAGACAGAAATATACGTCGAGACGGCCGTCCCGATCGTAGTCTGCGATCGCAGCATGAGTGAACGCTCCCTGCGGAGGCCGCGCAAAGCGGAACGCATCTTTTTTCAGTGAAAACGTTCCATTGCCCTGGTTTGAAAAGAGTAGAGGACCGGACGCGCACACCACGAGCAAGTCTTGAAGGCCGCGATTCTCGAAGTCGGCGAATAGCGCGCAGGCGGTGAAATCAAGCACACCGACTCCGGCGGCTTCGGTAACGTCTTCAAATGCGCCATCGCCGCGGTTTCGATAGAGTCGATTTGGGAGACCCGCCGCCTGACAAACATAAAAATCATCGCGTCCATCGTTGTCGAAGTCGCCAACCGCGACACCGTTGTTACCGTAGACGTCGACGCCGATTGCGCCATCGAGATTCGTCCTCCAGTAGTCGGCTCCGTGAAGTAGTTGCTCTCTGTAAGAGGCCGTTTGCCCGAGTGCGTGTGACGTGACGTCGATGAAAATCGGTCCCGTGGCGCGGCTAACATATTCGGCGGATGCAATCCAGGTTACGGCTCGCCATCCTTCGGACTCATGGCGCGACCATCGGGTGAGCCATGAGCCGATCCGCTCTTCGCGCTTGTGGTCGCTTCGCGTACCCACTAACTCATAACGGATCTTTGCTTCGAGAATGAGCGGAGAGTCTGAGATCTTCTTACATTCGGAGATTTCAAAGTCTGCGGTTTCTATTTTGGGGAGAGAAGAAACATAAGCACGCATGCTGTCCAGGAAATGCTCGATTCCGGGCTGCGTGCTGGATGCGAATTCTCGCCGAAATCCTTCGATGGGATCGCCAGGTCGCACTACGATTTCGTGCACTGGAACCAGACTGGTCGATTGAATTGAGACGTGGATGAATTTCTTGAGCGTGTCGGCTGCCGGAGGCGCAGCCCTCAGCTGCTGGCTCCATCGGGTCAACAGGCTCGTGATTTCAAGAACGTATCCTTCGACAACGTATTCGTCGCTTCCCGGGCTCGCGAAGCGGAGAACGTCGTCCAACGGAGATGAGGATGGATAGTGCGGAGTAAGGCGGACCTCGTCAGAAGCGAGTGGCAGAGTCACCCCTCCGGTGATCGGAAACCATGAACGTGACGCAATCCCAGACAGAGGTGCGGGGAGAAATAGCATTGGCGCCCAGCCCATTCCCTTAAGAAAAATACGGCGTGAAATGGCTTGCAGGTCGCGGTTTTTGGGCGGCATGCCTGATGGGTCCGGGTGGATAGAGCCTGAGACAGTGTAACAACAGCGAACGGAGAATCAACCGGAAACCGGGCCGGAAGACTGCCCCAAAACGAGCTCGGCGCCGATTTGATATTCACGGCCCTGTGGTTCTTCAGAACTCGAGAGGTCGTGCAGCGCGTCGGCCGCCATCTGGCCGAGAGTCTCGCGATGCACATCAACGGTCGTGATGGATGGATTGCTGTACTCTGCCAAACGGGTATTGTCGAATCCCGTGACTGAAATATCCTGCGGGACGCGGAATCCGGAACTCAACAATCCCTTCATCACCCCCACAGCAGTCAGATCATTCACGGCGATCACCGCTGTCGGGCGCACGGGCAACTTGGCAATACTGATACCGGCAGCAAGGCCTCCTTCAAAGCGCAGATCGCCTTCGATGATTGGTCCCGGTTCGAGACCTAGGTCGCGCATGCACTGTTCATAAGCTTCGAGTCGCAGCACATTTGATTTGAGCCGGGGCTTCCCGGCGACGAACGCAATGCGGCGATGTCCCTGTGCATGCAAATGCGAAACGATCTGCTTTACACCTGAGAAGTAGTCGATCCGCAGATTGCTCATGTACTTTCGAATCGGCGCCAGATCGAGAAACGTGACCGCAATTCGCCGGCGCGCGAGTTCATGGATCAGCCGGATGCTGATCTCCGAAGTCATCACCGCAACGCCACGCACCTTGTGTTCCATCATCCGATCAGCGGCTTCGCGCGTCCGGCGGGGATCATAGTTGGTATCGCTCAGTATCACGTCATAGCCAAGATGGCGCGCACGAGTCTCGAAGCCTTTCACCACTTCCGGAAAAAATGGATTCTCGATGTCAGAAATGATGATTCCAAGCGTCCGCCGATCGCGCGACGCAAGATGGCGGGCATGAACGTCGGGAACATATCCCATACGTTTGACCGTGCTCAGGACAACGCGCCGTGTGGCCGCACCCACCTTCCCGGTTTTGTTCAGGACATTCGAAACGGTTGCGGTTGAGACACCGGTTGCTTTCGCTACATCACGAATCGTTACATTCATGGCTCGTGCTTACTCAAGTGGTACGACGAAAAAAACATGTGTGCAACGGGGGAAAATCGCGCGCAGTGAAACATCGCGGAGTGTAAACCAAGAAAAACATCTTGACAATGAAATGAGCACCATGATATTCCCGACCATTAGTATTTTTAGGTTAAGCGGTTAATTACACAAAACGATTACTTGGTTCTGTGGTCGCAAGGGCAAGCGCATGGGGCGCTTGTTGATCCTCTCTTGGGGATTTATCAGTAGTGGCGGTCAACGTTGTGGTGATGTGCGGCTTGCCGTGTAGCAAGCCGATGAGGCTCGAAGGAGAGCGCATGAATCGAAACGCATCTGCTTGGATTGTCCGCAGCTTATTGCTTCTTACCGCTTTTGCCCTTCTCGGTTTTGAACCTCTCCTAGCTCAGGTCGACACTGGCTCGATCACGGGGACCGTCACGGATCCTACGGGTGCCATCGTTAACAATGCCAAGGTTACCCTTACCAATGAAGGAACTGGCACGGTTCTGTCGGTGAACGCTGGGGCGGACGGTGTGTACGACTTCAGCCCGGTCAGAATCGGAAACTATCGATTGGAAGTTGCGGTGCAAGGTTTTAAGACCGAAGTCAAGACTCACGTGGTCGTCAATGTCAGCGCGAGAGTGCTTGTCGACTTCAAGCTGCAGCCTGGAGCCGTCAGCGAAACGGTAGAAGTCACATCGGAAGCTCCGGTGCTGCAGAGTCAGGACGCTTCTGTCGGGCAGGTGGTCGACCAGCGGAGCGTGAATAACCTGCCATTAAATGGCAGGAACTTCACCTTTCTTGCACAGCTGGCCGCCGGCGTGAATACGCCGCAGGCGGATACCCGAGGCAATGCGTCTACCGGTGCTTTTGCGGCAAACGGAAATCGGCCGGCACAGAACAACTACATGCTCGACGGTATCGACAACAACTCTGACACCGTCGACTTCTTGAACGGAACGAACTACGTTGTTCTTCCTCCCGTGGATGCCATTCAAGAATTCAAAGTCGCAACCTCGGACTTCAGCGCCGAATACGGGCGTTCTGGCGCGGCCGTGCTCAATGCGACCATCAAGTCCGGTTCCAACGAGTTTCACGGCTCCGGGTGGGAATTCTTCCGCAACGACAAACTGGACGCGGCTGATTACTTCGAAGACGCCAACGGCATCCCCAAAGGCGAACTTCGTCAGAATCAATTTGGCGCGACATTCGGTGGCCCAGTCATCAAGAACAAGATTTTCTTCTTTGCTGATTACGAAGGGCTGCGAAGAATTCAGGGCACGGTTGAGCAGGGATCGGTTCCGACCGCGGCCGAGCGAAGCAGCGGCTACACCGACATGTCGGATCTGATCACAGGGCAAACGGGCACTCTGACCGACCAACTGGGCCGCACCATGCCTTTTGGTACCATCCTGGATCCCGCGACCACTCGTCCGATCGCTCCCGGTTCATCAGTTTACGTTCGCGATCCTTTCGGGACGTGTCCGGCGAGCACTATGGTGTTTACTCTTACGGCCTGCGGCTTGAATCAGCTTCCGGCCGGGCGGCTAGATCCGAATGCGATCAAGTTGCTGAACTTATATCCTTCGCCGACTAACTCTTCATTGTTCTCGAACTTCGCGAACTCCCCCAAACTCAACGAGCACCGCAATTCGTTTGATGCACGCCTCGATGTCAATTTTAGCCAGAAAGACCAGGTGTTTTATCGCTTCAGCTATGTCGACGATCCGCAGTTTATCCCTGGTATTTTTGGTGGAGTAGCTGACGGCGGCGCATTCCAGCAAGGCAATCAGACGGCGAACGCGCAACAGAGTGCACTGGCATACACTCACGTTTTCTCTCCGACGTTAGTAAACGTAGCGCGCGCCGGACTTAACTACTTACGCACAACGCGGTCTGGTCCGGTCTCCGCTCAGATGGGCATCCCTGCTCAATATGGGATTCAAGGTATTCCCC
The DNA here is from genome assembly GCA_035264195.1 of Candidatus Sulfotelmatobacter sp. GTDB lineage: Bacteria > Acidobacteriota > Terriglobia > Terriglobales > Acidobacteriaceae > Sulfotelmatobacter. Next base: position 18,196 of record DATFQQ010000296.1, read on the forward strand.
AAGTCAAGGAAAACGGCGGACTGCCTGCTTTCGGAATTAACGGATTGGCCACGCTCGGCAGCAATGCGTTCTTGCCTTCCGACGAAATCAGCTCGACCTTCCAGTTGACGGACGACCTCACCAAGATTTACGGCAAGCACACGTTCAAGATGGGCTTCGAGTGGCAGCACGTAAAATTCTCTACTCTGCAGCCACCGTGGTCTCACGGAGAATTTGACTACAACGGCGACTACACGGAAATCCCGAGCGGTCTTGGAACGAACAGCGACCAGGGCAACACTGGCCGCGCTGCCTTCCTGTTGACGCCGGTTTTGGCGCACAACGGTGGGACCGTGGATTATTTGGGAGGCTCCACGAACGTCTACGCCTCCAATATCTCGCTGAGTGACAATGGCAAGAATTATTACGGTACTTACGTCAACGATGATTGGAAGGTGAATCCGAAATTAACGGTCAACCTCGGTCTTCGTTGGGACTTTTTCGGGCTTGTCTACGATCACTTCGGAAAGCAAGCCAACTTCGTTCCGAGCGGTCCACCCACTGGCGGGCCAATGTACATCCTGCCCGGCGGGACCAATCCCGCGAATCTTTCGAGCAGCTTCACCAACCTGCTCGCAGCCGACGGTATAACGCTGGCGATCACGAACAAGTACGGAAAGGGCTTGGGAAATTCGCAAAAAGCGAATTTTGCACCACGTGTCGGATTCGCTTACCAGGTGACGCCAAAGTTTGTGGCTCGTGGCGGCTTTGGCATCTTCTTCAATGGATTTGAAAATCGGGGTTACTCGCCGAACTTGGGTGAAAACTTCCCATTCCAATTCAATTTCAACTTCGGCTCGCCCAATGATTGGACGTCTCGTACGTTCCCTGGCTGTACCACGGCTGGACCGGGTGCGACGGCAACCTTCGAAACTGGATTCTCTTGTACCCCGCTTGATCCAACCGCCGTCCTTGCCAATGGGCTCGGACTGCGAGGAATTCAGTTCAACTATCAAACGCCTTACACGATGAGTGGGAACTTTACCCTCCAATACCAACTCACGCCGAGTTTGTCGGTGCAGGCTGGTTATGTGACATCATTGGCGCGGCACCTTGAAGTCTTTCCCAACTCCAATAATCCGACAGCGCTCCTGCCGACTGGCACTCAGCTTACGAACACTGCCGGTCTTAATGGAACTCCCGGATCTGGCGCATTTCCCGCGTCCCAAGGCGGCCTTCAATTCCCGGATTTCGGCCAAGGCAACAGTTATGCAATCACAGAGGGCGCTAGCTACTACCACGGCCTTCAAACAACTGTGGAGAAGCGGTTCGCCCATGGCCTGAACTTCCTTGGAACGTACACGTACTCCAAAACAAGAACCGATGCTGTTGACCTGCTGAACGGAGGTAGCAACCAGGGCTATCGCGCACCGGACGTAGTTGGAGCCGGTATCCATTACGACTACGGACTAGCTCCCTTTGACATTCGTAACGTTTTCCACCTGAGCGGCGGCTATGAGTTACCGTTCGGTAAGGGCAAGCCGTATCTTACAAACGGGGCCGCCAGCAAAATTGCCGGCGGTTGGAGTGTCAACTCTTCGATCGTGCTGCAGGGAGGACAGCCAATCACGTTCAGTTGCCCCTCAGGAACAACCTCCGGGAGCGGTTGCTACGATGTGCTTGTTGGGAACCCCGGGCGCGGACTTCACATCGACTCGAATGGAAAGCTGAGCTTCTTCAGTAACGCGTGCGCGACGGGTGGTACCTGTGCGTGGAGCCAGCCGGCAACATGTACAGCGTTACCGTGCCCCATTTCAGCCCTGGGAGGTGCGCCGGACCAGGTTGCTGGGCCACCATTCAAGCGTATGGACTTCTCGGTGTTCAGGAATTTCCAGATCACCGAGCGATTCCGGGTGGAGTTCCGGTCTGAGTTCTTTAACATCTTGAACCATCCGAACTTCAATGCGCCCAACTTCGGTGGAAACGGCGTTACCGCGGTTTCCGGATCGGGTAACTTCACCAATGCCAGCTTTGGCGAAATTGGATCGACGCGCGATGCTCCGTATGATCCGCGGCAGATTCAGTTCGCAATAAAGCTGTATTACTGACATGTTCGATTTCGCGGGAGGACGCCTTCATCGGGCCGCCTCCCGCGAAGCTTCTTTGTCCTCAACCTTCCGCCTGCCACGGGCAGAGTGGTAGCATGCGAAGAGTGTGAGCCTGAGATATTGGTTGGTTCCTTTCCTTCTTGCGATCATGGCATACGCCCAGGGCGTGGCGGCCGGACGAGAACAGAATCAAAAGCAAAATGCTGATCTCGATCGCGCTTTCCAGGCGGCGGTCGCTCAATATAACGCGGGCAAGCTGTCGGAGGCTGCTGCCGGTTTGGAGAATCTGCTGCATCAGGTTCCCAACAGCTTCGAAGTCCACGAATTGCTCGGGATGGTCTATTCAAGCGAATCGCAGGACGTCTTGGCCAATCAACATCTGGAAAAGGCTATGCGTCTAAAGCCGGCTTCTGCCGCGGCACGAACGAACCTCGCCACGAATCTCGTCCGCCTTGGGAAACTGACAGAGGCGCAAGAGCAGCTGAAGAGGGCGATCGCACTCGAACCCAGAAATTTCGATGCCAATCACAACCTGGGCGAGCTCTACGTCCGGATGGGCAAACTTCCTGAAGCGGTGCCGTTTCTCAAACGCGGCCAGCAGATTGAGCCCTCTTCCTACGACAATGGCTATGACTTGGGATTAGCGTATCTTCTTACCGGACAGCGGCAACTCGCAAGGCAAACGGTCCAGGGCCTTCTGAAGGAGAAAAACACTGCAGAGCTGCACAACCTGCTCGGCGAGATTGAAGAGAAAGAAGGCAATTTCGTCACGGCGGCCAATGAATTTGAGGCAGCCGCGCACGACGAGCCGAGCGAGAGCAACCTCTTCGATTGGGGCAGTGAACTTTTGGTTCACCGTACGCTCGAGCCCGCCATTGAGGTTTTCCGGCAGTCGGCGGAACGCTACCCGAATTCTCCTCGAATGGCGATTGGTCTGGGAATCGCTCTTTACTCGCGCGGCAACTATGACGAGGCGATCAAATCATTGCTTCATGCTTCCGATTTGAGCCCGTCCGATCCAACTTGTTACTTTTTTCTCTCGAAGGCTTACGACAGCTCGCCCAGCCAGGCCGATCAGGTGATCGAGCGCTTCAAACGCTTTTCTGAATTGCAACCAGCCAATGCGCACGCCTACTACTATTACGCAATGAGTCTCTGGAAGGGGAAGAGAACAGAAGATCCAAGTCTGGACCGGCATCAGATTGAATCCCTGCTGCAGAAGGCAGTTTCACTTGATCCGAAACTTGTCGAAGCCCATTTGCAGTTAGGCAATCTTTACTCAGATCAGAGCCAGTATGCTGAAGCGATCCCGGAATACTTGAAGGCATTGGAAGGGAAGCAGGATCTCGCCGACGCTCACTATCGTCTGGGGCAGGCCTATGTTCACAGCGGGCAAAAAGACAAGGCCCAGCAGCATTTCGAGATCTATCAGCAACAGCGGGCGCAACACCTGGCGGATCTCGACAAGCAGATTGCTGATATTCGCCAGTTCGTTTATTCCCAGAAGGATGCGGCTGCGGCAAAGCCATAGCTGCTTCCTGTAACAGTTACGTGATGAAGGGGCTTCTCACAGATCGAGCGGTACTGCGTGGGGTTTCATCCAGGGCGTATAGCTCTGAGGATGCGAGCCATATGCTCGCGCGCACCCGCCGCGATTTCCTGCGCACCGCGGCTGGACTCACGCTGGGCAGCGTTCTGTCTCGTCCGTGCTGGGCAAGTGCGGTGGCGCCTTCGAAGCGGAAAGTCGTGGTCGTCACGTTTGGTGGAGGGGCCCGCGATCAGGAGACATTTGCTCCTGAAGGCCAGGAAAATGTTCCTAACCTCATGCGCGAGCTCATTCCGCAAGCCGCATTCTTTACCCAGGTAGTGAACCGCGGAATTCTTGGCCATTACGTGGCCACAGCAAGTCTCGCTACGGGTGCCTACGAGACGATTAACAACTTTGCCTCGCTGCCGCCTGAATCCCCTACGGTTTTTGAGTACTTTCGCAAGGGCTTAAAGCGCCCATCATCAGACGCATGGGTGGTCGCTCCAAGCAACGGGTTCAACCGCATTGGCGAGAGCAGTCATCGGTCGTTTGGTCCAGGAACTGGTGCGCGCGTAATTCTGCCGAAGCATCTGTTGAGCGCTGCCACTTCGGGTCATGCTGACTATCAGCACCTGTTGCGCGACAACTATGAAACGCCCTATTACGCGCCCGAACTCGAAGGCAACGACTTCCAATTGCAGCAGCTCGAGAACATCCTGAAGCTCTCGGTCGACGATTTCAAAACGCACGCGCAGACTCTGTCCAGCCCTGACGAGTTGTCGCTGTACATCGCGCGCCAGCTGATGAGACAAGTTGCCCCCAGTCTGCTGTGGATCACAATGCACGACATCGATGTTGCGCATGCCGGAGCCTACTCGCTGTATATCGAAGGCATTCGACGAACGGATCGCCTCTGCTCCGAGTTGTGGAAGACGATCCAGACCGAGCCCGAATACGCGGGTAAGACGACACTCTTCATACTGCCTGATTTTGGCCGCGATTCCGACGAAGATGCCGGGGGAAATGGTTTTCAGCACCATCGCACCGGAGACGTTCTATCACGCACAACCTGGATGTTGGTTGCGGGGCCAGGCATTCGAGAGGGAGTTGTTTTTGACCGCGCGATGGAATCGACCGACCTGGTGCCGACGATCGGCGCGATGCTCGGTTTTTCTTCGTCGTTTGCCCAGGGCAAACCGGTTCAGGAATTGTTGTAAACCTATGCTCCCACGTGATCTCAAAGCCGTGGATTTCGCAAGCTATCCGCCGGAAGCGCGGAAGTTGGTGAACGGCTATTTGGGCACGTTGCAACAACTGCCGCTGAGCTTTCTGCCGGGCCTGCTGCGGGAACTCATCGATTACGACTACAAGTTTCCTGCAGAACGCAGCGCTCGTGAAAAGGAACTCGCGAATCTGAGCGGACTGCCTCACGACCAGTTCAAGGATTGGTTTCGCGCATTCGATGACATACGACTCTCTCCTCAGCTTGAGGCGTCCGACTGGGTGAAAGCGCCCGCTCAATTCGTGGAACAGTTATCCGCCCACTTGTGGAGTACGCACCAACTCGATGCATTTCGCAACGCGTCCAATGAATACGCGGACCGGTTGCGCGCGGCCGTGCCACCCGAACGACCTCCGATGCCACGTTTGGGGATCGCGATTATCGGGCAGGGCGTGACCTCATACGATGGGCCGTTGTTTCGCAAGTTGCGTGCCCATGGTGCCTATTTCGCGAAGGTCAAGCCCGATGATGGAGTGCGCCTGCTGATCGATGCGATGGGTGCTCGAGCTAAGGCACATCCTGTGCCTTATGGGCACTGGTACATCGATGGTGGTGAATCCGCCGATCACAGCTCAGCCCTAACCTGCGTTTCTTACGCAGCCCTCGAGCCTCAACGCGCGGCCCTGCTGCGGAGAATGCAGTCAGAACTGGAGCGCCCAGGAATGGGGCCAGAGGCACTGCGTACACTCTTAGCGCGACTGCGCCCCGAAGATCTCG
>DATFQQ010000297.1:0-13171 GCA_035264195.1 Candidatus Sulfotelmatobacter sp.
TTGCTCCAGCTCTTACAGCTACGCAAGCTGAGTCACGCCACGCCCTTCGAGCGCTGCCGTCTCAACGACCCGCTCGTCGGAGGCATGACCTGGACCCAGGAAATGGGCAAACGCCTCATCGGCTGCACCGGATACGAATTCGAAGGCCCCATCGCCGCCGCTATGACCTTCTACGCCGCCGGACGCATGTACCGCACCGACTGGTTCCGCTCGCAGATCGTGGTCCGCGAAGGCCGCATCGTCAGCCTGGAACCAAGCACCATGCCCACACGCCGAGTGCGTCAGGTAGAAAGAAAAGGCCAGCCAGAACGGCGCCGCGAATTCGTCCAGGACGTAGCGACCGCACCCGCACCGGAGAAAGAGCCCGAAAAGAAGGAAGAAAAGTTCTTCACCACCGGCGCGTAATCCTGATCTGCAAGTGTAGTTTCAAATCGGGAAGCGGAACTCAAGAAAGGGCACGAAGTTCTAAAAAGCCCGCCGAAACACTGTCATCCTGAGCAAAGCGAAGGACCCCGTACACGCCGACAGCGCCACCGTCGTCGAAAGGAGTTCCCTCGATGCTGCGTCAAGATCGTCAATGAAAGAACATCAGTACTTTGTCTACATCATGTCCAGCCGCTCCGGCACACTCTACATCGGCATGACGAACAGCATTTACCGTAGAGCCCTGCAACACAAAAGCGAACAAATCGAAGGCTTCGCAAGCAAATATCACTGCACCCGCCTAGTCCACTACGAGAGTTTCGACGACGTCCACCACGCCATCGGCCGAGAAAAAGAACTAAAAGGCTGGACCCGAGCAAAGAAGATAGCGCTGATCGAATCAAGAAATCCCAGATGGGCAGATCTGGCCGAACACTGGGGAGCCCAACTGCTGTTCGCTGGAGAATCGATAAAAGAAAAGTAGCCCACAACCCTGTCATCCTGAGAGAAGTGAGCGCGGCGAAGCAGCGCTCACGCAGCGAAGGACCCCATACCCGTCAAAAGCGCCACAAACCCGTCGAGGAATTTTCCCGATGAACTCGACACTATAGTGAGAACACCCTAGCAAGCCATCGGGCGCAACAAGCAGACAAGGGATCCTTCGCTAACGCTCAGGGTGACACCCACTTAATCCTTTTCGAATGTCATCCTGAGCAACGCGAAGGATCCCCTGCCCGCCGGGATCATCATTAGGCACGTCGAGACATCCTCTCGATCAACCAAACAACACGCCAGTAACTCTTACTAATGTTTGGCCAGACTTGCTCAGCGAAACTAAAGCCCGTAGCATCCATGCCGATCTTCCCCTCAGGAGACCACTATGATCACTCCAGTCCACAGCCCGCACCCGATCGACGCCCGCCAGGTCGCGCAGCCAGCAGCCGAGCCTAGGCCCGATCCACATGCCCAGACTCCGCCAGTCCGCAAAAGCGGCGAAGTCTCACAGGATCAGGTCACGCTAAAAAGCGCCGGCCAACCCGATCCCGACCGCGACTAGCACCTGCATCACGCCAGTCGTTACTGAGACCATCTTGGCTTGCCACGAGAAGCGCCAACATGACCGGATCAGCAGTTTCCAGCTGCCTGATCACATGGGATACGGGGGCGGTATTCCGCGCGGCGCGCCACCGTGGAAGAGCGGTGCTTTCAGCCCCGCGTTTGAAGCCACGAGAAACCGTGAGATCGCGGCTCCATCGTCGCATTTCGGACCGCTACTACATCAAGCCGCGAAAGCGGCGAAAGAATGCAGCCCACAGCGCAAGCTGTGGGGTTGGCGGCAAAGGAAGGTGCGAGCCCCGAAGGGGCGAAAGAAACATCACCCTCACCGCCACACCCTTCGCGCTCTTCAACTCGTTTTGACTACGTGATCCAGGAAGGGCACGACTTAAAGTCGTGCTCCGCAGCCTCAAAATCTGTCCGGCTTATAAGCTTCTGAAGGCCACTCCTGACCACAAGAACGCCTCTCAACTCACACCCCGAATCCGCGGCGCGAATCCAATCCGCACTAGCCGAGGTACTGCGTTCCGGTCCTGATAGTCCGTGCAATACAACACGTCCAGCTTCACCTCACGCACGCCTCCGCCGAACGTGCAGAACACAGCGCTTCGTCCCGTTGCGCCGTACTGCATGTGGACGAACGCGCAATCCACACACAACCCACGCGCAGGCTTCTTACACGGACGCCTCAACGCCGCAGCAAGGCCACGCACGATTCCCACCAACATCGCGAAAACAAACAGCGGCATCGAGTTCCTCCTTTTCCGCACCGCGCTGTTGGAGTCCGGGATTTTCCACAGCGCGGCCTCCCACGCTGTGACATCTGACCTTGCCTTCCACAGTTCAAACGTCCGATCATCGTCCCAGCCGGAAGGCGTGGCCAATCATTTTGGCCAAGACCTAAGTGCTTATTCCGTAATATTTTGCGCATAAGTACAAGGCGCTCAAGGTTTTGCGAGCATTTCGCAAGGTTGCATCCACTTAAACTCTTTGAAATCAACATTTTGAACTGTGGGTGAGAAAAAAAGATTATGCGCAGGGCGAACCTCTAAATCCTGTGCTCTCAAGACTTTGTCCGCAAAATATTGAGCCGCAATAATTTATTCGCGTTCCGCATCCCGCCGATTCCAATGGCACTAGGGAGGGATACCTACCCAAAGGGTAAATACCCCGTCCCTCATTCGGCCGTCCGCTCCAGCTCGCGGATGTACTCGACGACCGACTCGCTCCAGCCGTCGATGTGCGTCCACTTGCCGTAGCCGACGCCGTTCTTGTAGCTGGCCACGTTGATCACATATCCCTTGCCGCGAGGCGCGGGAACGGTATCGTGCGCCTGCTCGTCGGTGATGACGATCAGGCGATCGTAGCCATGCTTCTGATTCAGCTCGGCAACTGCATGACCAAGCTGTGTGCTGTTGTGACGCTGCGAGTGGTCGATCGCGTCGCGCAGAGCGAATCCGCGGCGCGCCGGCACCTCGACCAGCGAGTCGGAGAAACTGAACACCGTCACCTTCTCGCCGATCTCTCGCAGCAGCACCGCAAGCCCGTATGCCGCGTCGGTGCGCTGCATCTCGGAACGCTGCGAGAGCGGAGCGGTCATCGAGCCAGACACGTCGACCAGCACGACAGTCTTGCCCGCAAGCTTCTCAGCGCCCGCAACGCAGTTGAGCATCGCCTGCTCGAGCGCCTCGTCCCACTGCGGAGCGTATCGCGCCGCAGCCAGAAAGCGGAACGGCAGCACCCGCGCGGTGCTCATCGATCCGAGCGCCGCGAGAACGAGATCCTCGTTCACACCCACGTCGCGCATGTTGCGTAGGTTGCGAAGCAGCGCCAGCGCCCCGAGCTTCTGCTCGCGAAGCAGTCGTTCCCACGCCTCGCGCTTGTCAGCGCCTGACGAGAGAGCGACTTCCCACGTGTCCGGAGTCGTAAGCTCCCCGGCGATGAGGCGCTTCCACACTTCGGCCTGCGCCTCGTCACGCGGCTTCGCGTGAGCGAGGAACAGAACGTCGCGCAGCTTGATGGGCCCGCCGCGATCGTACTTTGCCAGCGCGTACTCATCAAACTGGGGGAACGCCGCAGCCAGTCCCTTCTTCACCTGCGCGGAGAGAGGCACGCGGCCGTCCTTCCAGTAGATGGCGACGAACTCGGCGAGTTCGTCGGCACGCTGGATGACACGCGCCAGCGTCTCGGCCACGAGTCCGCGATGCGTGGCGTGACGCGCCATCTCACGCACGAGCAGAAGCGGTGCGTGACGCAGCTTCATTTTCTCGCGCGCCTCGACGGCAAGCGCAGACACCTTCTCAGCCGCAACCTTCGGGACGAGTTCGGCAATGCGGCCTGCGATCTCGACTCCGTCCTCGTAGAACTGGCTCTCCCACAGCAGACACGCCAGCACCGAACGCCGCAGCTGCAGCTCGGTGGAGATATTGCGCGCAGCAGCGCCTTCGTGCGTACGCGCTCCAAAGTTGAGATTGAACAGATTGAGTCGAGCCATTGGTGGCCTCCTTTTCTGAGCTGTGAGCTATGAGCTTCGAGCCGTGAGCTTTGTGCTTCCCGCTTTACTAGGTGTGCTGCGGTGAGCTACTAGCTCCTAGCCAAACCGTTGTCATTTCGACCCTGAGCGAAGTCGAGGGGGAGGAATCTGCTGTCGTTGGCCTCGCACACCGCAGTCTCCTGTTTTGGCACAATAGCCTTAAAACCACTCGTTCTCCTGTATTCATACCGCTACTGGCTTGCTAAGATGCCTTGTTCTTTCAATTCATGCTTGAGATCACAAGTTGTGATCTCAAGTTTCGGTGAATGATGAATCCAACCGCACTCGTTCTGACCAAGAAAGTTGCTACCAAGATCCTGATCCTGCGTAATCAGAAAGTCATCCTCGACTCAGACCTGGCTGAACTCTACGGCGTACCAGTCAGACAACTGAACCAACAGGTGAAGCGCAATCGCGACCGCTTTCCATCAGATTTTCGTTTCGCAATTACGGCTGCGGAGTACCAAAACTTGAGATCACAAAATGTGATCTCAAGTTCCGCGCATGGTGGTCGTCGCTACTTGCCTCATGCCTTCACCGAACACGGCGCAATCATGGCCGCGAGCGTGTTGAACTCGAAGCGCGCTATCGAAATGAGCATCTTCGTGGTGCGCGCCTTCGTGCAGATGCGGCAGATCTTAGCAGCCAATCAACACATCGCCTCGAAGCTCACCGAACTTGAATCGCGGCTCGACGGCCATGACGAGCAGATTGAGGAGCTGATCGAAGCCATCCGCGAACTTGTCTCCCCGTTACCAGCAAATAACCGCCGCATCGGATTCGAAGCTCCGTCGGAACCTGCGAAGCGCCAAAGCAAAGCGTTCAAAGCTCGAAGGGCGTAAGCAGCACCGTCGGATTCGGAAATAAGCCTCGTCTTCACCGCTGGCAATAATCTAGTGCGTGCGTTACGGAATTACACGCACCAGTACCTTCTCTGCCTCATTCTGCGGAGTCTGCACTGCGGTTGTTTCGCCGCCATACAGACTCGCAGGTCCTTCCGCCAGTTCCAGCAACAGGCCCTGGAAGTCGGCCATCGTTTCGGCCCAAGCGTGTGCCTCGACGAAAGCCAGTGCCTCGAACTCGTCCGCCCGCGGAAAGAAACGGCGGTAGAGCTCCAACTTCTGCTGCTCTGAGGCGATGCCCAGATACAAGCGGTAATCGATGCGTCCCGGTCGCAGCAGAGCTGGATCAAGCGCTTCGATTTTGTTCGTCGTCATCATGAACAACACATCATCCGGAGCGTGAAATCCGTCGAGCACGTTCAGTAGGCCCGACATGGTCACGCCGAACTTGTCGGCCAACGACTTCTCCTCCGGCTTGTCAGGCGGAGTTCCGCCCGGCTTTTTCTCCGGATCAGGTCGCGCCTTGGTCGACGACATGCAATCGACGTCTTCGAAGAGCACAATCGCCCCCTGCGGCACATCGTTGATCGCCTTCATCAACGTACGGTCAACAAAGTCAGTCAGGTTGATGGCATAGATCGACATCGCAAACTTGCCTGCGATGGCCGAGACCAGCGACGTCTTTCCCGTTCCCGGCGGCCCGTACAGCAGATAGCCGCGGTGATACGGAACACCGAGGTGGCGGTAGCGTGACTTCGAAGCCTTGAACTTCTCGATGTCGGCGACCAGACGCTCGCGCTCGCCTGTCTTCAGGATCACCGAGTCAAGCAATCGAGCGGTGTATCCCTCGACGCGTTCCCAGTAATCCGAGAAGACGTAGAGACACGATTGCACCCGCAGGTGCTTCCTGTGACAGGAAGCAATCTCATCCACGAAGGCCTTGAGCAAAGCTTGATCACGCCCGATGGTGCGGAACCACAACGACTCGGTGCGTTTCGGCGTCCATCCGCGAGTATCCTCGCTGCGATAGAAGTCGACGCGAAACGGCCGACTGCGGTACCAAAACCAGTGACGGCCCGGAGCCGGAATCAGGGCGAGTTTCTCGCTGCGCACCGTCGTGTCGAGATCGACACGGCGCACGCGCTTCAGGAACTTCTGCTGGGTGAACCACTGCTTCACCCAGCAGAACGCTGCGTCCTCGTCCTTGACCGTAATCGACATGGTCGTCTGATCAACGAACCAATGCCAGATGTGGGCTGGAATGGCACGCATGTAAGCTCCGATCGCGCCGATTACCATGAGCAGCAATCCGCCGGAGGCGAATTGGTTCTGGCCGCTCAGTACGTGTTTGAGAAATTCGATCATCTCGCTCTTCAACTACTCAGAGGAGACGATTTCGAGTTCGTCCTCCTCGGGTTGAGGTTGTGCATCGTTCGTGAATCCGACCTGGCGATTCACATCTTTCGTGCGAATGATCCAGGCAATCTCTTCCATGTCTCTTCGGGTCGGCACGCGTTTGTCGCTGTAATCGGTGCAGTAGCTGACTTTGAACGGCACTGCGTGCGGCTGCCGCAGGAAAGCGCAAGAGGATGACCTCTTCGCTCTCGGCAAATCCGCGCTGAATGTGCGCCCAGTAGCACGAGTTGCATAGTGACTCGCTCGCCTGCGGTTTTCCGTTTCGAATGACGATGCTCATACGTTTCTTTCTAACCAGTGCTCTGCCGGAGTTTCTTCGCTTTAGAACAATCAGCCGAGGATTAGCGAAAAGGTACGTTTAGGCGCTTTATCGTTGAGCTACGCGGACACATATTCCCGCGGCAGGATTCGGACCTGCATCTCCCGCTCCTCAGGCGAAGTACCCCTTATCTTCACCACCGGCCGAACTTGAGGTAAGCGGCACCGGGGCTAAAGCCCGGATTCCTTGGCCCCGCGGACGCGGCCATTGAAGGGCCGCTCTTCCACGGAGACACCGGCATTCTCGAAGGCTCATGCAGAACATAATTGCGAAATCTCGTTCAATTCACTCCTCTCACTCTCCGTGCGCGCAGCGCGGGCCGCCTTTCTGCTTTCTTACGCCCGCGCTGCTGCTTCGTCGCAGCCAGGGAACTTTGATCACGGTTGGGGGCTCGAACCCCGGCCTGAGTTACCCAGGCACGCCGCGAAGTTGCCGTGAACTTCACCACTGACTGAATTCGTTTTGCGCGGGACTTTCGTCTCGCGCTTTCACAACTGAAAGGTCAGGGAACTATCGGCGACGGATTGGGCTTGCGCCCTGAGGAATCGAACCTCACAGCTTTCGTTTCCGGAAGCTGTTCTGCCGGAAGAAGTATCCGTTGCCTTTCACCACTGACCGAGCCTGACGGTCGCTCATCCGAGCTTCGCTCGGAGGGCGGACGAATGCGTCCGCCCCTACACAACCGTGTGCATACGAATGCGTTTTGCTGGGGGATTCAGTGGCAGCGGCAATGGTCGATTTGCAGTCGAAGGAACCGCGGCCTTCGCCACCCAGCGTTATTTGTTTTGTTAGCTTTGCGTTAAGGAGCGCCGAAGACTAGTTAGCGCAATCGGACGACGCCCTAAAACTGACTTGGCATTGATATGGCCTTGTCAGCCCGCTAAGCGATTTGTGCATGTTTATCGACAAATTTGGGCGTCCTTTCATTGGAGGATGTCTGAAGATGCCATAACTTTTAGTTTTTAGCAAGAGGGAAAAGATAGTTTTCAGGTGGAAAAATTTACCGCGCGTAAAATAGTGCTGCCCTTGGGGGCTTCTCACTTATGAACAATGTTTACCCAGGACTTACATCCCTTCGACTCCACCCAGGGCAGGCTCTGGGCTAACTTACTTCGCCGCTTGACGGCTGCGAGAGACAACAAACCTGCTGCGTTGGTCGCCGTTAACAACGAAAGAACACGAAGGTACGAGAAGAATTCTAGATCGCTTCTTCGGATTCGGAAGTGGTCTGGCTAATTTTTGACTTACTTAGTCACATACAGGTCGGGGAATTGTTGTTTCAAGTGTTCGACTTTTGGGGCGTCGTTGAACATGATGTAGGGCTGGTTCGGATGCAGGGCGGCGTAGTTCTGGTGATAGGCTTCCGCGGGATAGAACCCCTCCAGTGGAACGACCTTGGTCACAATAGGGTGGCGAAATACTCGCGCTTTGTCGAGTTGAGCGATGTAGGCTTCGGCGATTCGTTTTTGTTCGTCGCTGTTGTAGAAGATCGAGGAGCGATATTGGGTACCTTCGTCAGGACCTTGACGATTCAGTTGCGTCGGGTCGTGTGCGACGGAGAAGAATACGCGGAGCAGTTCTCCGTAAGTGATCTGCGAAGGATCGTAGACGATCTCGACTGACTCGGCGTGCCCGGTCTCTCCCGTGCTCACGGTTTCATAGTCGGCCGCTTTTGCAGATCCTCCAGAGTAGCCGGATGTCGCGCTGATCACTCCTCTGACATGCTGGAAGACAGCCTGGATCCCCCAGAAACATCCGCCGGAGAGGACTGCGGTCTGCTTCCCGGATGCGGAGGCACGCGGTGCGTCATAGTCCGGCGCTGGGACTGCGGCGGCAGGATTAGCTTTGGCACTGCAGGCCGTAGTCATGAAGAGCGCTCCTAGTGCAATCAGAACCAATCGATACGTTCGTGACATTTTTAGCCTCCTCTTCTGGAAAACGCCGCCCACCTAGTCGATTGGAGTTGCTACTGAATTAAAAGTTTCAGGAGACTTCTAAGGTGTATCAAAGCCTGCGGCCCGATACTTCCGTGCCGCCCAGCGGACGAATGCGTCCGCCGCCACACGGGCGGTTGAGCTTTCTGGCACTTCTTTCTTGCTTTTCGCTTTATGTTCGCCAATAATGTGGCCATGGCGATTACACGCAGGCAGCGCGAAGTGTATGACTTTATCTCGCGGTTTGTGACCGAGAACGGCTACTCCCCTTCGTTCGAAGAAATCGGGCAGGGGCTGAAGCTGAATTCGCTGGCAACCGTGCACAAGCACATCTCGAATCTGGAAAAGAAGGGCCTGCTGACGCGCGACTACAACCGCAGCCGGTCGATTGATTTGCTGCCGCCCAAGGGGAAGTTGAAGCAGTCGATGAGCGTGAATACCGGCGTGGTGTTGCCGCTGATGGGACGAATTGCCGCGGGTCAGCCGATCGAGGCCGTGCAGAATCCGGAGACAATTTCTCTGGCGGATTTCGTGCGCTCGAAAGAAGTTTTCGTGCTCGAGGTCCGTGGAGATTCGATGCAGGATGAGGCCATCCTCGACGGCGATTATGTTCTGGTTGAGAAGGCGCGTACTGCGCACAACGGAGATATCGTCGTCGCTCTAGTGGATCAGAACGATGCGACGCTAAAGCGCTTCTATCGCGAGGGGGAGAATATTCGTTTGCAGCCGTCAAATGTGAACATGAAGCCGATCATTGTGCCCGCGGCTTCGGTGGATGTGCAGGGCAGAGTGATTGGGGTATTGAGGAAGTACTGATCATGCGGAAATCAACCTTCAACGAAACGCCCGGGAGTTGTCCCGGGCGTTTCGTTTCTTGAATTCTGATAGGGATCCTTCGACTGCGTCGGGCGATTCACTTCGTTCACCGCTCGACTCCGCTCAGGATGACAAATTAATCAGGAAGCACTATGAGATGTGCTTGTTCAGAGCTTGAGCGATCGCGTCTTTGGGACGATAGCCGACCAGCTGTTCGACGACCTGTCCGCCCTTAAAGACCAATAGGGTCGGGATGCCGGTGACTTTGTAGCGCATTGGCGTCGCGCTATTTGAGTCGACATCCATTTTGCCGATCTTGATCTTGCCCTGATACTCGGTGGCCAGTTCTTCTACGATCGGGGCTATAGCGCGGCAGGGGCCGCACCAGGTTGCCCAGAAGTCCACCAGAACGGGCTTATCCGATTTCAGTACATCCTGGTCGAAGTTCTGATCTGTAACTTCGACGATTCCATTGCCAGCCATGATTCTTTTCTCCTCGTTGTAACGTCGCGCTTATCGGCCGACGCTCCATCGGGTCGCGCTGCCGCTGTGGCGATCTATATAGTTGCTCCCCCAGAGGGGAGCCGAACTCTCTATCGTAACACCCGAGTTAGATGACAGGGGACAAGGAAAAGTCGCAGAGTGAGAACGGCGGTGCGTGTCGAACGAGTACGCTTCGGAATCGCGCCCCGTTACGGCGAAGCAAAGGCGAAGCTGGCGCCTGTCAAACAATCTCAAGAGCCTGTGCCAAGCGACTTGATGTAGCTGACGAGTTGCCAGCGCTGCGCGTCAGGAAGTTTGGACCAGACTGGCATTCCCCGGCGGACGACGCCGTTGGTGAGAAGCCAGAAGAGCGCTCCCGGAGTCGCTTGCTGTACCTCAGAGGCGCGGAGGCTCGGACCCTTCTTGCCTCCCTCGGCGGTTTCACCGTGACACTCGGCGCAGTGCTGGGCAAAGAGCTTCGCTCCGGCAGCCTGTGCATCCGGATCTGTTGCCAGAGGGTTGGAGCGGGCCGCAGCTTTCTTCGGCGCTTTCGCCAATTCAACGTAGACGGAATTGCTTGACGAGGTGCCCCGATCCTGCTGCGCGATCGACACAATGGTTGAGAAAGCAACAGAAAAGGCCCCGACGATACCGATCTTCGCAGTACGAGTCATCAATGTCCTCCCAGCAATCGCGCCATTCTCTCGCCGAAGCCGGAAAATTCCCGGGAGAGTCCCCAGCGCAGCAGGAAACGATGACTGTTGTCGTTGAGGCCGAATCCGGGCGAGAGGCGCACCGTCCAGTTTGAGGGCAGGTTCCAGGCAATTACTGGAGCCAGATAATGCGAGGTGTCCGGCAGACCGAAGCTGTAGCGGTCGCCGAGTCCGCCATACATTTCAACTCCGGCGATAAAGTTTTCTCGGCATAGATTGCAATGCTGGGCAGAGGCCTTAAGCGCAAGGGGGCGGCTCGCGCCGATGGCGTAGCCGAACTCCCAAGGATCGCCGCCGGTGAGATTCTTTACGGCCAGCGGATTGAAGGCGAAATTCCAGCCGTTGTGAGTGCTGGATAGCAGCAACTTGAACTCGAGTTCGTGATTGAGTCCCTGACGGGCGAGTGCGTTGGGCGTAGCGTGATCGGACGCCACGTCGTGGCCCTCGACTTCTTTCATGATCTTGTCGGCTTCGCTGATCTGCTCGTACTCGAAGTAGAGAACGGGGTTGATGATGTGCTCAGACTTCAGCAAGCGAACACGATTTTCCCAGCGGAAGCCGGTGAAGATTGTGCTGTCGTTGAAAGTGCTTTGGCCGTCGAGATAGAGCTCAGTGGTCCACCAGGCGGTGGCTCCGTATTCGAGTTCGGTCCAGTCGGCGATGAAGTTTCCAGCGCCGCGTTGTGTACCGAAAGTGGAGAAGTATTCGACCTCGAGGTTGCTAGGTTCTTCCAGGTAATGATCATAGGTGACGAAGTATGGGCTTTCCTGAGCAGGAGCGAGAGGCGCAAGCAGGATCACCGCGAATGACAGCAGGCAGAGATGAACCAGACGACAATGAGTTCTTTTCATATTCGACGAATGCTCGTGCAACAACCACAGCGAATGAGTGGGTATTTGCGCTATAATCTAGTTGCAACTCAGTCGCAACTACTGGGACAAGAGCTAGTTTGCCGAAAGGGCGAAGGCTTTGTCCAGTCTTCGTAAAAGAATTCGTCGCACCGCAATTGCGACAAGTTGCGACATGGGTGAACAAAAGTTATGCCACTACCACAGACAGAAGTACCGGGACGGCTACAGGCGCATTTCTCCGAGCGCGGAATCCGCATGACACAACAGCGGCGAGCGATTCTCAGCGTGATGGAAACCGCCAGCAAACATCTGGACGCAAGCCAGATCTTGCGCAAGGCGCAAAAGTTGGATGCCAGCGTGGACAGAAGTACCGTGTACCGCACTCTCCGACTCTTGAAACGGCATGGGTTGATCGACGAACTCGACCTGATGCACATCAACGGCGAGGGTCACTACTACGAAAGAAAGCTGGAGCGCGACCACATTCACATGGCCTGCTTGCGTTGCGGAAAAATCACTGAATTTGTCAGCGACGAGTTCGAGAAACTCAAGCAGCAAGTGGAGAAAGACTGCCGCTTTCGCGTGCTGGTTTCGCGGCTGGAAATTGGCGGATATTGCGCAGTTTGCCGGGGAGCGCAGTAGATGGAGATCCGATTTCTAATGCCGGAAGATGCCGTCGAATGGCGCCGGCTGCGCGCAGAGGCGCTGGAGAGGGATCCAGAGGCGTTTAGCTCCTCCTCGGAAGAACATGCCAGGCTCAGCCTGGACGACGTGAAGAAGCGGCTCGGGCCGACCGACGATTCTTTTGTTGCAGCAGCGTTCGAGGACGGAAGACTTGTCGGGATGGCAGGATTTAATCGAGAGACTGGACCCAAGGTTTCGGCACAAGGGCAGGATCTGGGGTGTATACGTAACGGCCTCAAGGCGTGGAAACGGTGTTGGCCGAGACCTGGTCCGGGCGGTCTTGAACCGCGCGGCAAAAATTGAGGGCTTGGATCAGATTCAGCTGTCGGTGACCGAGACCCAAGCTGCGGCCACTAAGCTTTACCATTCCCTAGGATTCGAGACGTTTGGAACCCCGTGCTCTGAAGATTGGAGACCGCATAGTGGATGAAGACTATATGATCCGGCGGCTAACGCCGACCCAGCGTTAAGACTTTCAATACAAAAGAGAAAAGCGCCCTAGGACCTTTCAGTCCAGGACGCCTCGGCAGCCCTCCCCCAGAACTGCCAAACCACGAACTGGATACTAGATTGCACCATATTTGGTGTAAATGTCACCTTGGTAACTTGGTTAGCGGAAAGTTATCCGAGGTAATGCAAGCTATTGCTTTTGCCAGGTTTGGCCGCCATCGGAGGTAGTCCAAATCTCAGGGGTGGAGGTCACCACGCGGCCATGCTGTGGGTCAACGAATTCCAGGCTGACGATATCCCCCGTGAGCGAAACACCTGAGGCTGAAGGCACAGTGCGACTCCAGTTACTACCCGCGTCAGTCGAGTGGTAGAGCAAGCCGCCGGAGGTTCCTGCCCAGACGTCTGGTCCGTTGGAAGCTACGGCACGAAAGGTGAGAGGAGATGATCTGTCCTTCTTGGCGAGGATATCGGAACTCATCTCCTTCGCTTTGGTTGGCGCTTCCATCAACGCTACCCCAGCGCTTCCCGTCGCGGAAGGAGCGTTGACATCGACGTCCTGCCAAGTTGTGCCCTGATCGAGCGAGCGTTGCAATCTGCCCACTGCGGTGATTGTCCAGCGTACAGAAGCATTGGGAACAACTCCTGCCTGAG
>DATFQQ010000298.1:0-3939 GCA_035264195.1 Candidatus Sulfotelmatobacter sp.
TCTGGGTTATATTCCGAAACTGCTGCAGTCAGCTTCCTCAAACACAAATCGCGGTTTCACTACTCTCTCGGTTCGGTCCCGACTGGCCCACTTCAGTTTAACCACGAAGGACTCCCGCAAGGGTTGCAGCTCTGACGGATCCCCTCGAACTCGGGCGGTCCAAGCCGGGAGTTGCCTGATAGATCACAAACCCAGCGGGAGGAACCGTAAGTCGAACCGCAAGCCGATTGCCCCGATGCTCGACGACCAACTCTTCCGGTGGCGGAGACGATGCTGCCGGTGTGTGCCAGAAGATCAGCCTCAGTAAGTCCCCGTGGGCGCGGAAGCGCGGAGCGACTGTCGAGTATGCCGTCAATGGCTGCTCTTGATCCGTGCTGAAAGCGACAAGCACCTCCTGATCGACGAAAAGACGTGACCAGGCTACGATGGAGCGCATCCGTTCACCCACAAGATGAGGCAACCCGAAGACGAACCCGTCGCCGGAAATTTCGTGCAGCATTTGCCGGCCGCGCCGAAGCGGCAACAGTTTCTTGCGCAAATCGATCAGTTCCGAGAGTGCTTTGTAGAGAACGGCGTCCTCGTCGAAGAAGTGGCGGTTCTGGGTGCACTTGCCGCCGAAGTGGCCGCCGAACATGCTCTCCCGGAGCACCAGGTCTGAGCTGCTCGGACGCCCACCGCTGTCGAAGCCCTGCTCGGTGCCGTAATAGATGCAGGGGATCCCCATCGTGGTGAGCTGCGTTGCGACGACGTTAAAGGCGAGATCGCGAAAACGACTATCGCCGCAAAACCGTGACTTGGCCGCGCCTTTGCGCACCTGATCGTGATCATCGACCAACGTGACCACGCTGTTCCGATACCAGCGGTACAGGGATTGGTCGTCGAGCATCCAGTTGCGAAAGATCGAGAAGTAGTCGGCGGGCTCACCGTAACCACAGGTCATCCGCTCGAGCTTACCCGGGATGCCCTCGATCCCAAGCGCTGCGTCCAGCCCGGTCTTCTCGACAATCTCCCATGCCAGCACTCTACCGCCGCTAATCTCGCCCGCCAGAAAGAATCGCTCTTTGCCAATCGCCTGGGTAAACTCACGGATCGAATCGCAGAAGGTTCTGAGCGCCTCTATGCCCATGTGTTTGGCCGCGTCGATACGGAAACCGTCGAGATCGGCATAGGCGATCCAGAAGCAATAGGTGACGACGAGACACGCCAATGCCGAGGAGACTTCGCGTGATTGACCCTCCTGCTCGGCCCAGAGATCCAGGGTTCGCAAGCTGAACATGTCGCCCTCGAGATACTCCGGGTTGTAGTCCCAATTGGTAATGTGTCCCTTGCGCAGAAACATACGCAGGTTCTGGAACTCCCGCGGCCATACTGCACCGTCGGGCGAGACGCCGGCGAGAAAAGCGTGATTGGGCGCATCGCCGGGAATCGTAGGGCGGCCGTTGTGATCGTTAAAGCCTGCTACCGCGTAAAGCCTGCCGTCCCATCGTGGATCGTTGTGGATCTCCCCGGTGTTTGGGTCCCGGACCGGGTAACGGTCTGCCGCGTACGCGAACACGTTGCCGGTGTGATGGGCGATGATATCGAGGATCACGTAAATGCCGTGCTGATGGGCGAGATCGACAAAGTCGCGGAAGTCCTCGCGCGTGCCGAAGTGCGGATCGACGTCGAGAAAGTTCTGGATACCGTAGCCATGGTAGCTCGTGGGCTCGAAGGCAACCTGGCGGAAGATCGGACTTACCCACAAAGCCGTGACGCCGAGGCGTTTCAGATATCCGAGCTTGCTCTTGAGCCCTTTTAAGGTTCCACCCTGCCATGTGCCGCCGGCACTGAGCCACGTACCGTAATCAACCCTTCCTGTGTCATCTTCCTTATAAAGTCGCGTCGTCCCTGCGGTTACCGGACGGCCATCGTTGTCACGATGGCCACCACTTTCGTTGCCGTTGGAGAATCGATCGATGAGTAAAAAATAAAACACCTGGTCCTCCCAGGCGGCTGGGGAAGGAGTGAACTTCCTGCGGTTCAACTCCGTGAAGTCTAGATCCAGCAGACTTTTCTCGATCCCCTTGGTCATGATTTTCTAGATTGAATTTTTTACGATCTCGGCAAAACTCTGGGCCTCAAGGGACGCGCCACCGACCAATGCGCCATCGACATCGGGCTGACTCATCAGCTCACGTGCGTTGGATGGCTTGACGCTGCCGCCGTATTGAATGCGAACATGCCGGGCCGTGGTTTCGTCATAGAGCTTGGCCAGCAACCTGCGGATGAACGCATGGACTTCCTGCGCCTGCACCGTGGTGGCGGTCTTGCCGGTACCAATCGCCCAGACGGGTTCGTATGCAATAATGGTTTCGATCATCTGCTCTTTGCTCAGTCCCTTCGAGCTGCCGCGTACCTGGGTCTCCAAAACTTTGTCCGTCTGGCCCGCTTCACGTTCCGCGAGTGTTTCGCCGACGCAAACAATCGGCTTCAGCGATGCGGCATGGGCAGCCTGCGCTTTCTTTGAAATCAACTCGTCTGATTCCTTTTGATACTGACGCCGCTCCGAGTGGCCGAGAATGACGTAGCGTACTGCCAGCTCCTTGAGCATATCCGCCGCGATTTCACCGGTGTATGCGCCGGCCCCATGCTCGCTCATATTCTGGGCGCCGAGTTGGATATTGGAACCACGGATCGCGTGAGCAACTTCGCCCAATGCGGTAAATGGCGGGCAAACGACGATATCCACCTCCTTTATGTTCACCAGTTCGTTTTTCAACTCGCGTACTAGTTCAAGCGCTTCGGCGACGGTTTTGTTCATCTTCCAGTTACCGGCCACAATCAGCTTTCGCTCTTTATTCATATGCAACTCTTTCAAATCAGACTGCCCACGTGAACTGTATGACTCGACGCGTGCGCTTCGACAAGCTCATCTCGACTGAACATGCTGATCGCGTTCTCTGAGTCTCGCCGTCCCTTTGTCTCCTGACAGGTTTGCTATAGCCCATTCATAGGTCCGAGTAGTTCGAATTTGAATTTTCGAACTTATAAACCCGTTACTCGACTCTTATGGCCTCGTAGTTCACCTTCTTACGCATTACAGTTGGCGATGAGTCAAACAAACGGATGGCCAGCACCACCACTGGCACAAGAAAAATGACTGAGCCCGGCACCCACATGATCGCTCCAGCCGCCGCTTGGTCGTCCAGCACAGAGATACCCCACAAGCGCGGCACAGCTGCGTAACTCGGATAGAGAATACGCTCAGAGAAAATGAGAAAGGCGGATAACGCCGTGTTCTGGATATCGGCGAACAATAGATAGGGGATCATCGCCCACTGCGGCCAGCGCAGCCGACTCGGCCAGGGCTGCACGACCGGCCACCAGAAGAGCAGCCCCGTGCCGAGGAAGCAAATGTGCTGCACGTCGTGCCAGAACTCAGAGCGAAGCGCGAGTTCGTACAAACGGGGGAGATGCCAAGCGACGTTGCTCACCGTAAAGGCAAGCAAGCACACGAGCGGATGAGTGAAAAAGTGAGCCAGCCGCTGAAGCCGTTTAGAAGCGAAGAGGGGGCCGACCCAGTGCTGCAACACGGGTCGCGGCAGCCCGCGCAGCAGCGGTAAGACTGGCGCGCCGAGCAGGAGGAGCGGTGGCGCCACCATCATCAAGAGCATGTGCTGGATCATGTGGAACTGCAGCAGTAGTTCCGCAAGCTGATGCAGCGGCGATGCCAGCGCGAGAAAGAGCGTGAGGAGGCCGGCTTGGAATGCAATCAGGCGCCAGAGCGCGAAGCGCCGTGGCAGCCGACGATTGAGTTCGCGCCAGCCGCGCAAGTAGATAATCGCTCCCAATGACAGTGAAATTATGATCCAGGGTTCGAAGGTCCACGATCGCAATATGTTTTCGATTACCGGGTCCATGGGTCACAAAGCGCTAAAGTAAACAGCGAGGGAGCAAGGA
>DATFQQ010000299.1:0-3936 GCA_035264195.1 Candidatus Sulfotelmatobacter sp.
CCGGTGACGGCTCCCACGCCTTTCAAATTGTCCAAGATCTTGCCGGTGGATTGGATTTAATCGTCAGCGATATCCAGATGCCGAACGGCGACGGATTAAGCTTGGCGCACGCTGTCAAGAACTCGTTTCCGGCTGTACCAGTCATTCTCGTTTCGGGCAACTCGAAACCAGCCGAAGGCTTTGAGTTTGTGAAGAAGCCGTTCCTTCCGTCGACTCTGGTGAGCGCTGTGAGGAGAGTAGTGCATCGACGGTGACAACCTTTTGCCATATCGGGGCGGGACCCGCGAAGGCCCTGGTTTGCGTCATGAGCGGGAAGGCAAAGTAATACCTTGCGATTTTCCAGTCCGCTCAGGCGAGTGTCTGATCTGCCCAGCCTATCTCGCACGGCCAGGCCGGTTAGCCACCTTCCTGTCTCGCTTCAGCCCCTCCCGTGCAAGACGCTTCGCCGTCCGGACCTCCGCTGCCGCCAGGGACGCCTTCTTCGCGCGCTTGGAGCGTTCCGCGGTCGTCATGTTCCGAGCAGACGCCTTGCCACCTTGACGGCCGAACATGCGCGCGATCTCCGTTATGGCCGCCCGAATATTTGCAGGTATTTTCACTCTCATCGCTTCGATGGTACACCTGTCGGTATGGTTGAGATTGCGCCCGAATCGCCGTTTCCGCTTTTCGATCATGAAACGATCGAAGCGGTAGGTTGCAAGAAGTCGCGTTTTCCAGTGATGGCTGCCCGACTGCTGTGGAGCGAAGGAATGCGCAAGTTACCGGGCTCAGGCCACTGCTTCCGCCAAGAAAAGCACCGTGGTTTTTCGCTCCCGATTCTCACAGGCGAGAGGGAGGTGTCGGTTTGTAATCCGACATCCTCCAACCTAGCTCTCGTGTGGACCAAACGGACCAAAGGGCCACGAGGAGAAAGTAATTGCAAGCACGCGATTTGGCGCACGGGCTTTTGCCGCACGGCATTGCATAGTGTCCACAGAATAATCTCGCAAGTCGGTAAGCCCGTCTAGATTCGGCTCCGTCCCAAAAGTGTAATTACCTTTCAACCGGTAGCGGTAGTCGGGCGCACCTGTGATTATGCGGATGCCGATCTCTTGGGTGCGCTGGCTTGCGGAGTGCCCAATAACGGCGTTTGAACTTAGCCGCAAGCGGCAGGCGCGCGCCCGAGCAGTGGAGATAGCAGAAAGGGTAAACCAACGGACGAAAGGAGTTCGTTGGGATGACCCCACTACGCAAACGAATGATGGAGGAGTTGCAACTGCGCAACCTCTCCCCTGTTACAGCTGATACCTACTTGCGCGTCGTCGAGCGCTTTGCGCGGCACTTTGATCAGTCCCCAGACAGGCTGGGACTGGAGCAAGTTCGCGAGTACCTGCTTCATCTGCTCCGTGAGACGAAGGTGGTCGCAAGTACCGTGATGGTAAATCGCGCTGCGTTGAAGTTTCTCTACGCAGCCGTACTGAAACAGAAATGGTTCGACGCCGAGATCGCCTGCCCCAAACGCCGGCCCACACTGCCCGGTATCCTGAGCCCTGATGAGATCACAAGTATTCTCGATCACACCCACAACCTGAAGCACTGGACCATCATCGCTACGCTTTATGCCACAGGCTTGCGCGCAAACGAACTACGGCATCTGAAAGTGAGCGCCATCGACGGTAAGCGGATGGTGGTGCATGTGCGCGAAGGCAAGGGTGGAGTGCCACGGGACATCGCTCTGTCCCCAGTGCTGCGGGAGCGCTTACGCGTCTATTTTCGGTGGCGCAGGCCGACCGATTGGTTATTCCCTTCCAAACAGCGTCAGGATCAACCGCTCGATCTGGCTTCGATTCGTAATCTGTGCCGCAATGCCGGAAAGCGAGCCGGTATTCCTCGCAGGGTTTATCCGCACCTGTTCCGGCATGCCTGCGCCACTCACATGCTCGATGGCGGCGCCGATCTACGTACCATCCAGGCGCTGCTTGGGCATACCGATATCCGGACCACCGCAAAGTATCTTCGCGTGTCCCTGCAACGGCTGCAGGCTCTCCGCAGCCCCTTCGACACGCTGCAACTGAAGTCCATCGACCATTCCGAGGATAACGGCCGGCAGCGCTGATGGAACATCGGCTGGAAGTCGCCGATGTCTTTCGACAGCACGAACAGGAGTTCCTTGCTCGTTGGGGCGATACCCTCTCACCCCAACAGCGTAAGGCGTTCCGGGACATCTGCGCATGCAAAACCGCCGCCCTCGGCGCGCGAATCGAACAGTGTGACCAATGTTTCTATCAGAACATTCGGTTCAACTCGTGCCGCAATAGGCACTGTCCAAAGTGTCAATCCACCGCGCGTGATAATTGGCTGGCCAGAACGGCAAAGGAACTTCTGCCCGTTCCTTACAGCCATGTCGTGTTCACGCTTCCGGGACGACTCTCTCCACTAGTGCTCCAGAATCCCAAGCTGATCTACTCCATCCTGTTTCGCAGTGTTTCGGAAACTCTGCTCGGGATTGCTCGAGACCCGCGCTTGCTCGGAGCACAACTCGGCTTTCTGGCCGTACTGCATACCTGGAGTCAGAAGATGCTGCATCATCCGCACCTGCACTGCCTGGTTCCAGCCGGTGGCCTGTCTGCGGATCACTCGCGATGGATTCGGTGCCGCAAACGATTCTTCCTGCCTGCTGAAGTGCTCAGGCGCAAGTTCCGCGGGAAGTTTCTGGCGTTGCTCGCCACCGCTTTTCGCCGCAAAAAGCTCCGGCTATTAGGCCAACTCCAATCGCTCAAACGGCCGGAGGCTTTCGATCGTTTCCTTTGCGAACTGCGTCGACCGAGATGGGTGGTTGAAGTCAAACCTCCGTTCGGAGGACCCGAACACGTCCTCAAGTATCTCGCGCGTTATACCCATCGCGTTGCCATCTCTAACGGGCGTCTGATCGAGTTGCACGATGGCCAGGTGACATTCCGCTGGAGAGACTCGGCCGATCACAACAAGCAGAAGCGCATGACGCTCGATGCCATCGAGTTCATGCGGCGGTTCCTGCTACATATCCTGCCACCTGGCTTCGTCAAAATTCGCCACTTCGGCTTCCTCGCCAACTGCAACAGGGGTTCCGCTCTCCAACTTTGTGAGGTGCTCCTCAATGCGCCCGCGCCGCCGCAGCTATTGACAGATCGACAGCAAGATGCCGTTGCACGCAAGTGTCCCTGTTGCGGCGTTGGAACTCTATGCTTACTGGGATGGATTCCGGCAGGAACAATAAACTGCGCGCCCGTCTCGATTCCGGTCGGTGTGAACTCGTCGTGAATCAGTGATGCGTCGCCACTGCCACAGGAAGGACCAACGGCCCATTTCACGACGCTCCCCAGCGCCATACCTGGAGTGTGCCCACTCAGCTGGAATCCCGCACCTAGACCTTGTCTCTGGATCGCCTCCGACGTTTTCCAACCCTTGCCGCAGCGACACCAATCCATTCCTCTGTGCCTCTAACGCCCCATTCAACCACCAGAAATTCGATCAATACCCCTATATACGGTCCGGCTAAGCTCAAACGTCGTTATCGCGAATGCCCGGGCGAAGAACCATCCACCACTCCCAAACATTTTCGCGCCCGGTCACTCGCGATCAACGCTAAGGGTTTATCAGGTACTATCCGTCCAAAGATTACTGTTGGGATAGCATCAGCTAACATCTCATGGCTCTTTCTTCTGGGACTCGTTTAGGCCCCTACGAAATCCTAGCGACCAGCGGTGCCGGCGGTATGGGTGAAGTGTACCGCGCGCGCGACAGGCGTCTGGACCGCGAAGTGGCGATCAAGATTCTACCGTCGAACGATCCCGACCGGGTGCGGCGGTTCGAGCAGGAAGCGCGGCCGCGAGTGCGCTGAATCACCCCAATGTCGTGACCGCATACGATGCGGGCGTCGCGGACGGCGTCGCGTACCTGGCCACCGAGCTAGTGGAT
>DATFQQ010000300.1:0-15421 GCA_035264195.1 Candidatus Sulfotelmatobacter sp.
TCGAGCCAACTTACAACTTGATCCGCAGACCATGCACAGCGATTTCCACAGCGCAGCGCGCCACGACTGCTGTGGAAATCTCCTTCATGATCTGTTGTTCTGGGTGACTATAAGGCGTTCTAACCAGCTGAACTACGCCCCGCATTGGAACTTCAATTCCTTATTTATTACTACTTCCTCCCTTCTGTGCCCGTGCGTTCCCAAAAACTCCCAAAAGTGCTGTGACAGTACCGCATTAGCTAGTAACTAACTGAAACTGCGCGACACGGATTGGCTCCCAAAAGCGCTTTCAGAGGAGTCAGAAACAACCACTGGACCATAATTGGACCATGGACTGGTATACTATTCACAACGCTATTGCTACGGTTTGCTCGTCACGCGGTGGTCATCTCTTAGACCAGATTCATCTCCGCCTTTCCTGCCCGCCGTTTATTTTGCGTGAAATCCAAAATCAAATGGTCGGCTTCGCGGCTCTAGACGTGTGTCAGAGTGTGCGTGACAACTAACCCCTCAAGAAAGAAAA
Source organism: Candidatus Sulfotelmatobacter sp. (assembly GCA_035264195.1). Classification (GTDB taxonomy): domain Bacteria; phylum Acidobacteriota; class Terriglobia; order Terriglobales; family Acidobacteriaceae; genus Sulfotelmatobacter. The sequence goes on from DATFQQ010000300.1 coordinate 524, forward strand.
CAAATTCGAATGACCACATTTTCAGAACTACCCTTGTCTTCTGCGCTACAGCGGAAACTAGCGGCAGCCCAATTCATTAACCTCACACCGATTCAAGAACGTGCGATTCCGCCAGCTCTCGAAGGTCGCGATGTCATCGGAACCGCCGACACGGGGACTGGCAAGACACTGGCGTTTCTCATTCCCGTCATTGAGACGCTGAACCAGGAGCCCGCACATCATACGGTCGCCCTAGTGCTGCTGCCAACGCGGGAACTCGCGATGCAAGTGCACGAGCAGTACGAGCAACTGCGCATTAAAGCCATGCCCAAAGCTGCGCTCGTTATCGGTGGTGTCTCCGAGAAGGCGCAAATCCAAAGTTTACGTACTGGATCCGAATTGGTAATTGCCACTCCCGGACGACTGCAGGATCTGATCAACCGCAATTTCGCTGACTTGCGCCAAGTCAAACTGCTCGTACTCGACGAAGCGGATCGCATGCTGGATATGGGATTCTTGCCGGCAATCCGGCGGATTCTGTCCACGTTGCCCAGGCGGCGCCAGACTCTATGTTTCTCAGCCACGATGGAGCAGTCGGTTGCCGGCCTCATCAATGACTACATGCAGAGTCCGGTGCGGGTCGCTCTAGGCTCCGTGCTCAAGCCTGCTGAAAGCGTGCAACTCAGGGCGTACGAAGTGCGGCCCGGAGAGAAACTCGATGCTCTCCGCCAACTGCTGTATGCAGAAACCGGGCAAACGCTGGTCTTCACACGCACCAAGCGAGGTACCGAACGGCTGACGAAGGAACTGGTACGCGACGGTTTTGCCGCCGCAATGATTCATGGCGATCGTTCGCAGTCGCAGCGTAACGGTGCCTTGACTGGCTTTCAGGAAGGCCGTTTCCAGGTGCTGGTGGCAACCGATATCGCATCCCGTGGTCTGCACGTGGACGAAGTCGCGCATGTGATCAACTATGACGTTCCAAAGATGGCGGAGGACTTTATCCATCGCGTCGGGAGGACGGGGCGAGCAGGGTCCCAAGGGTGCGCCTCGACCTTGGCCGCCGGAACCGAGGTGATGGAGCTGCGCCAGATCGAACGTGCGCTCAAGTTGAAGATCGAGCGTCTGCAAATGGGGGCGGAGATGGCGGGCCCGCCGCGGCGACTGATTCAAAACACGCTTGCCTCGCGGACTCTCACGGCTCTGCCTGGCGAAGTGTTCGTGTAGAGGCACCAAGCCCTGCTGCCGGGGCGTCAAGCTCCGGCAACTTGCAAGCGTCAGGCTGCTCTCTGAAATTACTTGTCATTCCGACGCGAATCGGTCGCAGATGAACCCTCTCTGCGGACCTTTTTTCGCGCGCGCTTCCTTGCCAAGGCGCTTTTCACCCGACGTTTCTCGCCCGGCTTTAAGTAGTAGGAATGACGCTTCACCTCTTTGATGATGTCTTCGGATTGAACCTTACGTTTGAATCTACGGAGGGCATTCTCCAAGGATTCGCCCTCTTGCAATCGGATTTCTGCCATGCTCATTCTCCTAAATTAGTGCGATACGGATCTCTTGTAGCCGACTCTCAGGCGCACAACTTGTGCCTACAGGGCATCAACCTCGCATACCTGGAACTCGAGTTACTCGTTGACGTGGCCATCCTGGTTGGACGGATCCGCGGTGTCCTCGTCTCCTGTGCCGAGATTGAAGAGCGCCGCTTGCTCTGCGGCATGCTTGTGCAGTTCAGCCATCTCGTCGACGCTGCCTGCAACAGGCTCCTCTTGTTTTCGCTGATTCCGGCGCTCTGCTTTGTCCCGTTGTCTCTGTTGCCTTGTATGTTCCTTCTGGCGCTTTGTAAATGTTGATCGGCCTCTTGGCATATGTTCCCCCCTAACATCTCTATTGTTGATCGCCGACAGGCATCTGCCACCCTGACCGGACCAACTTTGTGTGTTCGGAAAAGCTACCAGCGCGGTTCGCGTGGCTGCCGTGGATGGCCGCGATAGTCGTCGCGCCCACGGCCGCCTCCACCGCCAAAACGATGGCCTCCGCCCCGAGGACGTTCCGCTTTAGGTTTGGCCTCGTTGATGGTCAACGTGCGTCCACCTAAATCGGTACCGTTGAGCGTCGCGATAGCCTTGTCAGCTTCACTGGCGTTCGCCATTTCCACAAAGCCGAACCCGCGAGAACGGCCTGTATCCCGGTCGGTTACGAGTGTGATTTTTTCCACGGCTCCGTGAGCTTCGAAGAGGTTTCGCAACTCGGCTTCGGTTGTGCTGTGGGGCAGATTTCCAACATAAAGGTTCTTCATCGCAATTCCTCTTTCAGTAAATCGTCTAGGCTGGTCTTTATGGCGGCTGACTTTTCGGGTCGTCCTTCGAAGTCCCGAGGCGGAGGAGGCAGTGCGCGCATCGCTTGCGTGCGAGCCAGGGACGCGGAGCGAACAGCGGAGATTCGACGCGAAGCTTCGAGAATGCCCCACCGCTGAGTCGTATCTCGAGGATCGGCAGGAACGATGCCGTTCGCGTCGATGGTGGCCCGGTTGTCCCCGTTCTCTGCGACCAACTCCTGGTTCGAGTTTGGTGAGTCCGCGAGATATTCTGGCTGACCAACCAGAAAGGCCAAACGCTGTGGCGGAGTCGCGCCGCGAAGATCATCACAAAACTTGTCGCGTTGGCCCCGTCCTTTTTCCATATTGATCAACACGAGATCATACAGTGCGGGTCTCCACCAGATGCGGGCCTCCACGATGTCAGCGGCGCTATCGACGTCGATCCCGAGCTTCCGCAGGACCTCAACACGTAAATCGCGCTTCGCATGCGAAGTATCGATCAGCAGCACTCGCTTCTTCTTGACTGCATCGGGAATAGGTGCGGACAGCGCTAAAGGCAGGACCGGGATATTCATGCCGGCACCGACCTTGGCTTTGCCCGAGCTGTGGTATCCGCTGGCCTGCCTTCGTTTGCTGCGCGAGCCAATAGTTCCTGGTTACGCTTCCGTCGAGCGATTTTCTGTTTTCGCTCCCGGTGAAATCTCGATTTGTCTCCGTTCCGTGCGGACATGGTGAACTCCTGATGTGAGAGTGTTAGCCAGCTTTGGATCTGCATGATCGACAGTCGATCGCGCGAATCCGCTCAGAAACAAAGTGGATTGCCACGGACAGTAACAGCGGATGTAGAAACTACGCCTCTCGATCTCTCAATCGCGAAGGGCGCGAGCTTCTTAGGCGTGTCTTCGAGGTTAAGTATTAACATTATATCGCCTTTCGAACTCGTGCCGCGCCAGCAGAGCCCGGAGTTCGGCGGATTTTAGGCCGCGACGGTGTCTTGTGATTATTGCCCTTTCATCTTTGCGATTTCGTGGGGCATGATGAACGCCATGGCGCAGACCAAACCAACATCGGAGGAGTTGCGCGCCGAACTCAAAAACTTAGGTTCCACGGCCACTCGCCTGATTGAACAAGCTTCTCGGCTGAGGGAGAGATGCGCTGAACTGGAAGATCTAGTATCCCGCGGAACGTCAAAGCCCACCAAACGACCATGATTCCACACCGCGAGTCGAGTCGCGGTTGCCAGTCGTGCGTCGGGCGCGTAAGATCAGAGTGCGTTTGACCGAATCGGTCGTGAGCAGCTCTCGCCCAACAAGCCAGTAACCTGCCTTTAGTACCTCCGAATCTCTCCAGCGTAAATCAATCAAAGGAACACGAGTATCAATATGGCAGAACAAGGAACGGTAAAGTGGTTCAACGACGCCAAAGGCTACGGCTTCATCAGCCGTCAGAGTGGCGAGGATGTTTTTGTGCATTTCTCGGCAATCCAGGCGGGCGGGTTCAAGAGTCTTCAAGAAGGGCAAACTGTGCAGTTCGACGTGACGAAGGGTCCCAAAGGCTGGCAAGCTGAAAACGTACGGCCACTCTAAGCACGCATTATTTGCAAGAGGCGATCCAAGGCACGATCGCCTCTTGCAATTTCTCTTCATTCCTGATTGCGAAATCTCGGGAAGATCAAGAGAGAATGAACTCGTGACTAACATTTTTATCGGGACCTCGACATCACCGCGACGGAGCAGCAACTGCGAGAACTTTTTGCAGCCCACGGAAATGTCGAATCCATCACCACCGTCAACGGCAGGGATACGGGGGAGCCCCGTGGCATGGCCTTCGTGGAGATGACGCAAACGACGGAAGCATGGACGTCCGATGACTGTGAACGAAGCACGCCCTAAGCTTCATCGTGACTCAACCCATGATTCCGGGATGCGAGATCACCGGAGACATAAAACCTGAATTGCAGCTCGTTAATGAATCGTTCGGTCAATTCCAAGCGCTTTACGAAACGGACTCCATCTGAAACGCGACGATCTTACGTCTTCCTACGCCATCATCCGCTATAACGTTCGTACCTACCGGTCCGCCGGAGTGGTTGCTGTTGTCAGTGGCAAGCACAACGCAGAGTCAGAATTGAAGAAGTTTGAGGACTGTCAAGACTCCTCAGACCGCCATGAGGGCTGGCGCTACCTTATTGACCGAACAGACCTTGAAGCTGGAACAGACCCAGCTGAAGCTACTCGGCATCGCCAGGCCGAACTGGAAGCGCGAGAATCGAAGGCTATGAAGGAAAACGGCGACTCGCATCTTCCTTCCCAAAAACCCTGAACGGTGATCTTTATTCGTCCGAATGCCCTCACAAACGTGTGCGCCGGCGACTGGTTGTCTCTAGCGGCTTGCGTTAGCCAAGCGCTCCGCAACGATACCGTAGACGGAAGGGTTAAATACCAGCCCCAGGTGTGTTCCAGAGACTGAGAAGTCGGATTCGGCGCGGTCTGTCTTGCAATATCGCCAGTCAACGACTCCGTCGCCTTCGCTGTACACCGCGGTTTCTGCTACCGACGCGGGCATCGCATGCCGCAACGAATTCAGGAAATCACAAGTGCAATGCCCGGTGTAGCAGTCCGGAAGCACGCCGCTTCCATGTTTTGCATGGATACGATGTCGAACAATTTCAGCCGCATGCAAAATGCTGCTGTGGGCCACTGTACCTCGAAATGGCGAACCCAAGGTGATAACCGAAGCGATATCCGATGGGCGCTGCGCGGCTATCGCCCGAGCAATAATCCCACCCAGACTGTGACCGATCAGATGGATTTTACGCCCGGATGTGGCCAATGCCTTCTCGATGGTGGCATTGAGTTGCTGTTTGATCAGGAGGTTCGGACACTCGGTGTTGAAACCTATGCGGGAAAAGAATGGGTTGTATCCAATTCTCGCCAGCCATTGATGCAAGGGTGTTAAGTAAGCATCCGGGCAAAGGAAAGCAGGGAGGAGAATCACTGCGGAACCGTCCCCGTGCGGTATCCCGAGACCATAATATAAGGGCGCGGTATGCAGGAGAACCAGCTCGGCCGCAAACAGTACCTCGCTCAAAATAGGAACATTAGCTTCTTGATATTCCTGAGTGCGGATAGGGGAGCCGCCATCCCTTGGTACAACGTGGGTTCTTCTCATTCGACAGTTGTCTCACTGTACGTGAGAAACCTATCTTCCACAATGATGATTTTTTCCAAGTTCACCCACGCGTAAACCTTAGATCGGACGTTGACAAGCAGCCATGTACGGGTCACGATTCACGAAAGGTTCGAGCTAATGGTGCTCACTGTAAAGCCTGTGGAATTGAACCCGAAGACCTTGGAAGCGTTTGATGCTTACATTCACAACGCTGAAACAGAGATGGAGAAGAGTGTGGACGGGAGCGTGTCATTCCTCTGGTCTCAGCAGGCGCCAGAGCGAGCTCAAGTCGTCGATCAGGGGCAAAGGTGGCGCAATTTTGGTCTGGCCGAGGGCCTGCCAAAGTTCCGAATGGTCTAATCCACGACTGGATCGCTGCGGCGTTCATTCCTGGTTCGAACATCCAAGAGATACTTGCAGTGATTCAGAACTACGATAACCACAAAAACACTTACAAACCTGAAGTAATCGATTCGAAGTGCATCAGCCGCGACGGTAACGACTTCAAGGTCTATCTGCGGCTTCTAAAAAAGAAAATCATCACTGTCGTCCTCGATACTGATCATGAGGTTCATTATTGCCCCATAGATCAAACACGCTGGGTGTGCCGCTCCTACACAACCAGGATTGCAGAAGTGGAAAATGCCGGGAACCAGGACGAACGAGTCTTGAAACCTGACACCGGTCACGGATTCCTATGGCGCCTGTATTCCTATTGGCGATTCGAGGAGTGTAATGCCGGTGTGGGCGTCGAATGCCGAGCCATTTCGCTGACGCGTGACGTACCATTTGGATTGGGATGGGCGATTGAACCGATCATCGAAAAGCTCCCGAAGGAGTCGCTCATCAACACCCTCGAAGCTACACGCCAGGCGGTCCAGGCCAGGGCAGGATAGTTACCGTCCGCCGTTTGAAGCGTGGTTGTGGACCCGCCCAGCTTCCTTATTAACGTGCGTCATCGAAAAGTGACTGAGTTCACCGCACCGCGACGGATGGCGCAGCTTGCGCAGCGCCTTGGCTTCGATCTGGCGAATGCGTTCGCGCGTAACCGAGAACGCCCGCCCGACCTCTTCCAGTGTGTGCTCCGAGCCATCTTCGATTCCAAACCGCATACGTATGATTTCTTCTTCCCTCGGACTGAGAGTACGCAGCACCTGAACGGTCCGCTCTTGCACGTTGATGCTCATGACCGCCTCAGCGGGCGAAATCTGGGTACGAACGACTCGTGCTTGCTTCGTCGCGTCATCGACGAAGGTCTCTGGAACTTGTGCGATGAGGCTCGACAGTTCCTCATCGCTGAAACGGTTGCGGCTTCAATCGAACAGTGTCTTCCTTCGTCAACTTAATTGGCTTGAGAACCCGAAGGATGTCTTCGAGTTGCTTGCCCTCGCAGGCTGATCAGAGGAAGCCCCGAAAATTCTGCTGCGCCTTCTGGCGGGTCACGCCCGACTTCCACTTCCAACTCGCGCGAAATTCGACGCAGTCGTCAGTTGTGATTTCGTGCGGGAAGAACTTCGAGCGGTCGCTCATGAACTGCTCGAACAATCCGAGTTGATATTTCAATTTCCGACGGGTCGAGTTGCTCAGGCCCTCGCTCTGCTTTGCAAGGATGTGCGTCGCAATCTTGTCAGCAATCGTTGCCTTTTTCGGTTGCTCTGGTCGGTGCAAGACCAGAACCTCACCGGAATTGAGACGGCGCTCGAGTTCTCTGGCTTTCTCTTCAGCCGTACCGAAAGGGCGTGTGTGGGCTGGTACTCGAAACTGCTTGCCATGGCGAGAATAGCGAAGACACTTCGCACAACGGCATTTTGCGTGGCCTTCCTCGCCATTATGGTCGCATGTCGCCTTGTGCCGGACGAAAACCCTGACGTTGACCTCGTGTGCTGGTTCGTTCACTGCGCCTCCTCCGGGGGAGAAGGAACGCGCTTTCAAAAGCGGCGTATAACACAGATTCTAGCGACACTTGATGTAAGTTATTGAAAACTATTGGCGGAAGCGAGTGGGGGTCGAACCCACCGGTGACAGGATTGCCTGCCACCCGCCGGTTTTGAAGACCGGGACGATCACCGGACCGCATGCGCTTCCACCGCATCGTGACGAAATCCATTACAGCATACCCGTCTTTGTCGCGCTTGTTCTGCGTGATAAATGCATGGTGATGGTGCAGATACTTCGGCATCTCGTTTTTGGGCACGACGCCTTTCGGTAGGGCGACATTGAGGCTTGGCTTAAGAGGTTGGTAAACACCGGAAAATCGGCTGAAAAATGACACGAAGAGGCTATGCTTGGGAAATGAGTGACACACCACCATCAGACCCCGACTACATCAACCACAACCGTCTTGCAGCTTTGATGCGGGCCTTTGATTTCGCTGTGACAGGCAGGCAACAGGCTCATGTCATGGGTGAGGAATTTAGAACGGTGAACCCGGCAGAGCAAATTGAAGCCCTCAAGCAAATTGAAATCAATGGCGAACCCACCATCGTGTATGTCCCGCGCCAAAAGAACCCTCGCCGCAGATTGAGCACCTTCTCTATGTTCCGTTACATCAGAGATAGCATCAGGCTTCGCCGGTACAACCGCGAGTGGATCAAAAATAACATCCCTGGCAACTAGGGTCTCAAACCGCCCCGGCCCACCTCGTTATCGGTTGCTCTCCGGCGAGGCTCCGACAAAGGCTTACCTTTGACCAACAAACTGGTGGCACTTTCCCGCATGTGTTTGATCGTTCCACGCAGGAGTTGCGTTAGCTCTTGTAGAGCCGGTTCCAGATCACCATCAGCTGCGCTCGCTGCCTTCGCACAAAGTTCGCGTATTCGGTCCTCGATTCTGCGTTGAGGGAGAGACATTGAATTGTGGATGTAAGCATTACACGGAAAGCGGCATTTGTAGGATGCCGCACAAACTGTAGTCGGCTCTACAGTGTTTACCGGACAAAAGCTTCTGCACTCATTGAATATTGCAGAACCAGAGGTTACGTCCCCGCTTTTTCAGGGGACATGCCTCTGTGGTGGTGGTCTATTTGCAACCAATGAATCCTATGGCACCAATGTCCGAGCACGAACGTCGCACGGTGACTGTCTTGTGCGCTCGAATTGCTGGTGAGAAGAATCCCGTTATTTTCAGGCAACTACTAATCGAGTTGGACACTTTGTTGGAAAAGCTGAACAGTCATCAGGCAGAGTGCACGGGATTTGAAGGCGAGAATATTGCAACCTAAAACGGTGCGACTTTGACTCTCGGTGTTTCTCATCCATCCTTCCGAGCACCAACACGTGAGGGGGCCTCCTGAAAACAGGATGGCGCGGGTGGATACCCGCGCCACGCCCAACATTTGTTAGCCAAGAGCTTTTACTTAGGCTGAGGGGCTGTCCGAAGATAAGGCTTCACCGTCTTGAACCCGGGGAACTTTTGCTGTGCTTCTTCGTTGGAAACGGCCGCAGTCAGGATTACATCCTCGCCCTGTTTCCAGTTCACCGGCGTTGCTACTTTGTGCTTGGCTGTGAGTTGGATGGAGTCGATCACGCGCAAGATCTCGTCGAAATTGCGCCCCGTCGTCATCGGATAGCTCAGTTGCAATTTAATCTTCTTATCCGGACCGATCACAAAGACTGTGCGGACTGTAGCATTGTCGGCAGGTGTGCGGCCTTCACAGCTTTCGCCGGCGTCGCCGGGAAGCATGCCGTAGAGCTTCGCCACCTTCAGTTGTGGGTCACCGATCATGGGATACGTGACTTTTGCGCCCTGTGTCTCTTCTATATCCTTCTCCCATTTTTCGTGACTCGAGACTGGATCGATGCTGAGTCCGATGATTTTGACGTTGCGCTTGGCAAATTCCGGCTGCAACTTCGCCATGTAACCCAGTTCGGTCGTGCAAACGGGTGTAAAGTCCTTGGGATGCGAGAACAGAACGGCCCATCCGTCACCGATCCACTTATGGAATTGAATTGAGCCTTGCGTGGTGTCGGCGGTGAAATCGGGTGCGGTGTCGTTAATTCTGGGTATGCTATTGGTTTCGTTCACGGTCGCTGTCGTCATTAGGTTCTCCTCCGTATTTTGATCGATTTTAAGATTCCGAAAGTCGGCCCGCCCGGCTCCCTGTTGGTAAGAGCGGATGAAAACAAAAACCCACCCGCTTTGCCGGGTGGGTGGGAAGAATCTCGCTTAGTCCCTTACCCACACGCCGGCGTCAGGCAACAACAACACATGATCCTGACGACGCGTGAAAGAGACATGCTTTAGGTAGGATAGGCGGCCAAAATGTGCGTGTCAAACACCGCCAGCTTGCGGAAATCGGATGACCCTAGGATTTTGTGCATCGTCACGCCGGCCCTATTCATCGGTAGCATGACAAGTTCTTTCGGTCAAACGGGGCGCGCATGAATCTTCCACAACGGCGGTTTGCGGTCACACAATGGGATGTATTTTCGTCGAAGCCGCTTGAGGGTAATTCTCTTGCGGTGCTTTCCGATGCTCGCGGACTCAGCGATGCAGAGATGCAGGCAATCGCCAAAGAAATGAACCTGTCAGAAACAACTTTTATCCTTCCCCGCGACTCAGAAACCGAACGTGCGCGTGGCGTCAGGGTAAGAATCTTCACTGTGCAGGAGGAATTGCCGTTTGCGGGACACCCAACCCTGGGGACAGCTTTCGCGTTGCGGGGTCAGACCGGCGCCAAGCAGGTTACGCTGGAACTGAACGTTGGAAAGGTTCCGATTGACTTCGAAGAACAGGATGGCGAACCTGCCTTCGGCGAGATGACGCAGATCGAGCCGGAATTCAGCGTAATCCACGATCGCGATGCAGTGGCACGCGCCACCGGAATAGACGCTGATGACTTCGATACGTCATTGCCGATTCAAACTTTATCCACGGGTCTTTCCTTCACCATTACGCCAATGAAGTCGTTAGCCGCCATCCAGCGCCTGAAAGTCGATTTGCGGAGCGCTAGTGCATACCTAGAGAAGAGCGGCGGGAAATTCTTCTATTTTGTATCCCGCGAGACAACTGATCCGGCCGCAAAATTGCACGCCCGCATGATCTTTTACAACGGAGAAGATCCCGCTACCGGTTCCGCGGCGGGCTGCACTGCCGCATGGATGGTAAAGCATGGAGTTGCCGAACCTGACCAGCGCGTCCTGATTGAGCAAGGGGTCGAGATGCAGCGGCCGAGCCGAATTTTTGTTCGAGCGTCGCGACAAGATAACCGGATAGTTAACGTTCGCGTTGGAGGCAACGCAATCGAAGTTATCCGCGGCGAGATTTTTCTTTAACACATGCTGCGCAAAATATGGAAAACACTGACGAGCCCTCACTCGCTTCGAGAGTAGTAGCCGGAAAGTTCCATTAGCATCGGCGGCACTTTACAGAGCGCGCTTTTCTGTTTAGCATCCATTTCGCTCTGTACATTCTTCATATTGAGAAAAGCCTCCATTGAGATCACGCGAGCCGCGTGTGCAATGGGATGCGGAAGGCTAATGAAACCGAAACGCACAATCTTGTGTGTAGACGATAACGAACAGTCCCTTTCTCATCGCAAAATCATGCTAGAGACCCGCGGCTACCGCGTGGCTAGCTACTCGCGAGGAGAGGACGCCTTGGAAAGGTTCGCCAAGGGTGGTGTCGACCTGGTGATCGCCGACATGACCATGCCCGGGTTGGACGGTCCTCAACTCATCGCCAAGATCAAGAGTTTCTCGCCGCATACACCTGCGATTTTGATTTCGAGCAAAGTCCGTATCTACGATCACGACTCACAGGCCGACGTGTTCCTCACCAAAGGAATGTATTCTCCCGCTGATTTGCTGGAACGGGTTCGATTGCTCCTGATTCGCAAACGCGGCCCCCGCCGGCTGATGCAACGGCCTCAAGCAATGGCGCAGCAAGTCGGCGTAGCGTAGTTCCCCAATAAGTCCCTATCCCATACCGTGTTCGGCACGGGTGTTTCAAGCTTATTGCGCCCCGACGAAATCGCGGACCAGTCGCTTCGTGTAAGATTTCATCAGCATGGCCGGAGCATTCATCGAAGCGAAGAATCTGCGCAAGACCTACCACATCGGCAAGATCGACGTTGAAGCGCTGCGCGGAATTACGTTTAGCGTAAAAAAGGGCGAGTTTGTCAGCGTAGTCGGCCCCTCTGGAAGCGGCAAATCCACGTTGTTCTATCTTTTGGGAGGTCTGACGCGGGCCGACGGCGGAAGTGTCGTTCTTGATGGCGACGACCTCGCATCACTGTCGGACGCTGAGCGAACACGAATGCGCAAACGCAAGATCGGATTCGTGTTTCAGAAATTCAACCTCTTGCCTACCCTCGATGCGCGCTCCAACATCCTGATCGCCCAGGAAATATCGGGAAATGGCAATACGGATAGCACGTACTTCAATCGCATCACCGATCTGCTTGGGCTGACGAAACGTTTGAAGCATCGGCCATCGGAGTTATCCGGCGGAGAGCAGCAACGTGTCGCGCTGGCTCGTGCGCTGATCAACAAACCGACGGTGGTGCTGGCCGATGAACCAACTGGTAATCTCGACTCCCAGAATTCCGACGTCGTTCTTGGAATGCTGCGCTTGTCGAACCGGGAACTCGGTCAGACGGTCATGATGATCACCCACAATCCTGAGGCCGCAAATTACGGTGACCGAATCATCCACATGCGTGACGGACAGATCGTAAATCCGGAACAAGATCCGCAGTGGACGCATCATTAAGCCGCGCCGAGCGATGATATTCTATTGAATTGCGAGCCTGCGGCGAGGGGTTGTCTTCTTTCATGTCCGATCCACAAAACTCAAACTCACTAAACCTGCCGGAAACCGAAACCACGGAATCGTTCGGCGAAATTCTTTCTAAATTCCAGAAGAGTCATTCCCACAAGACCGAGGATGCCAGACAACTGGAAGGCACCGTCATTTCCGTTACGGCAGAGTCTGTCTTTTTCGATATCGGATTTAAGTCCGAAGGAATCCTGCCGGTCACAGCACTTCAGGGCGAGACCCTTAAACCCGGCGACAAGGCATTGGTAACTGTAAAGGGCCGTGATCTTGACGGCTACTACGAGCTCTCACGGTTCAAGGTCGAACGCCCGATGGATTGGTCCGCGCTCGAAAAAGCCTTTGCCGATAAGAGCTCGGTGCTCGGTACCGTAACCGCGGTCGTCAAAGGCGGATTCAGTGTAGATGTGGGAGTTCGGGCATTTATGCCAGCGTCCCGTAGCGGAGTACGCGAAGCCGCAGACATGGAAAAGCTAGTGGGCCAGGAGATCCGCTGCCGCATCATCAAGCTCGATGTGGCGGACGAAGACGTGGTCGTAGATCGCAGGGCCGTCGCCGAGGAAGAGGAGCGTGCTGCGAAAGATCGCCTCTATGGGCAGATCAAAGAGGGGGACACCGTTACAGCCACGGTGCGCAGCCTGACTGATTACGGTGCCTTCGTTGATCTCGGCGGAGTCGATGCCTTGCTGCACGTCGGCGATATCTCCTGGGGACGCGTGAATAAGTCGGCCGATGTTCTTTCTGTGGGACAACAGATCGAAGTAAAGGTACTTAAGCTCGCCACTGAAGGTGGCAAGAAGCGCATCTCGGTCGGCCTGAAGCAACTTCAACCGCATCCTTGGGACGCGGTTCCCGGTAAGTACAAGATCGGCGATCGAGTGCGCGGCACGGTCACGAGGCTGATGGAGTTTGGTGCCTTCGTCGAACTCGACCCGGGCATCGAAGGCCTGATTCATATCTCGGAGATGTCATGGGCGAAAAGTAAAGTCAGGAAGCCCAGTGACGTCGTAAAGCCAGGAGAGACCGTCGAAGTGATTGTCCTTGGTATCAATGCCGGAGAGCGACGTATTTCGCTGGGGCTCAAGCAAGCGCTCGGCGATCCCTGGGTCGATGTGCCGCAGCGCTTCGCGGTTGGTTCTGCAGTTGAAGGTCCGGTCACAAGCTTGACGAAATTTGGCGCCTTCGTACAGCTCTCTGAGGGCGTTGAGGGCATGATCCACGTCAGCGATATCAGCGCTGAAAAGAGGATCGGGCAGCCGGCCGACGTCCTCCGCGTAGGACAACTGCTAAAGGCGCAGGTTCTAGCGATCGATCCCGAAAAACGTCAGATGCGATTGGGTATAAAACAACTCGTTCCCACGGGCCTCGACGAATACGTGGCCGAACATAAAGAAGGAGACGTGGTCACTGGCCGCCTTGTCGATGACTCCGGCGAGCAGTCGCGGGTGGAGTTGGGCGAGGGGATTTTCGCTGTGTGCAAAGGCTCGGCTGCTGGCAGCGCAAAGAGCGAGGCTCCGAAACAATCGAAGGCTGACTTGTCATCGCTTAGTTCGATGCTTCAGGCTCGATGGAAAACCGGAGCCGGTGCTCCGGCGAAGGCCGAGCCCGCGCGGGCTGGACAGGTTCGCAGTTTCAGGATCGCGAAGCTTGACCGGGCGGCGAAAAAGATCGAACTGGAACTGGTCTAGGCAGCAATACTCCGGTAATCCCCAGCCGGCCTGATTAGACGGTGCCGAGCTTAAATGCTGTATAATTTTCAGGTCGAGCGGGAGTAACTCAGTGGTAGAGTGCGACCTTGCCAAGGTCGAAGTCGCGGGTTCAAATCCCGTCTCCCGCTCCAGATTTTTCTCCAGTTTGCTCGTGCTCCGCAATCGGATTCCATCCGGGGCGCTGGTAGATTGAGCAGGGGCGCGGTACCCAAGTGGTAAGGGAGAGGTCTGCAAAACCTTTATGCGTCGGTTCGATTCCGACCCGCGCCTCCAATCCTTTCAAAAGCTGTGTAATCAGAGCATCAATCGGACAAAACCCTCACTGTAGCGCCTTCCTAGGCGCTTCTGGCAGTCCCTTCTCTGCGGTCAATGAGTGCAATCCGGATTTTGCAACAATCGTCCCTTTTCGACATCATCCATTTACAACACTACGAAACCGTACTTCAGGCATAATGCTACGCATTGCTTGCAGACACGCCACTTCGATGGACCGACCCGGCCACTTGGCCATGGATGTTTTACGTATGGATAGCGTTCATTATGATCGGGTGGGTCGTTCCTGTTTGGCGCTGGATCAGACGCAAGCGGGCCAGTGGCTGGCCGATTGCAGACGGGCGCATCGAATCGACTGAAGTCACGAAGCCGAATTTCTCGTTAACCACGAAGCGTGGATATTACGTTGCGCAGTTGCGATACTCGTATTCGGTGGCCGGAAGCATCCATTCAGGTCTGTACAAACGCGAGTTTCCGACAGAGCCCGCCGCCAATAACTTTGTCCGCGATCTGAGAGGAAAAGCGATTGCGGTTCGGTGCAGCCCCAGTAAGCCGTCGCTATCAATGGTGCTGGAACCAGACATCGACGCGGTTTTGCAGAACCGGCCTCCCTCCGGCGATGATGAATCGGTCACACGCGCTGCGATTCCCGAATGGCTACGACCCTTCATCTGG
>DATFQQ010000301.1:0-8087 GCA_035264195.1 Candidatus Sulfotelmatobacter sp.
GTCGTCCATGACCATACTGCAGGCTGCTGTATTTTTGACGTTTTCTTCGATTGCATTCGTTTCAGATCTCGCGGAGCCCAGACCCTCGCCGTATTGGTGGGTAATGGTCTATGCCGCCAATACGGGCGTAGTTGCGGTCGGTTACGCGCTAATCAGCACACGCTTCGTCAGAGCATGGCCGGTCGCTATTGCCGCAAATCTTCTGACGATCGTTGCCCTCCCAAGGATATTGCCTCTCTATTCTTCCAAAGTAGCTCCTGATACCCCAGTGGTTGCTTTGCATCAACGTCATGTGCTGGACGCGTGGCTAGTGTTCGCCGTGTTGTTTCTCGGCTACGTGCTTTTCTTTACTTTTGTGAGCATGGAGGGTACGAAGTATTTTCGTCTTCGAGCAGAGGTTGAACTCGCAGAGCGCGTTCAAGCCGAGCTAGTCCCGCCTCTGCACCTGAACGCCGGTGATCTAGAAATCTGTGGGAAGAGTATTCCGAGCAGCACCGTCGGTGGAGACTTGGTCGATGCCGTGATATTCGATAACTCGGTGACGTGCTACTTGGCGGATGTGTCGGGGCATGGGATTGCGGCAGCGGTTTTGATGAGCATGGTTAAGAGCGCGGTCCGGGCAAGCATTTTTCAGGGCGAGCCCCTGGTTGACCTCATGCGGCATATGAATCAGGCCTTGTTCCAACTGAAAGAACCTAACATGTTTGTTACGCTCGCTTGCCTCCGGCCAGTTGACGGGAAGAGGGTGGAATACGCACTAGCAGCTCATCCACCGATTCTTCACTACCGTGCGATGACCAATACGGTTTCCTTTTTGAGGATGGAACAGCTGCCCATTGCCATGTTTCGCGAAACAACTTTTGAGACCAACAGCATCGCGCTCGCGACGGGAGACGTCTTGGTTATCGTCAGCGACGGATTCCTGGAAGTCACCAACGACCGAGGCGAGGAGTTCGGCTGGGAGCGATTGGAAAGAGTAATCCTAAAGAACGCCGCGGAACCGCTGACACAAATCATCGCGAGGCTCGTGGATGAGACGATTCAATTCGGGAGCCAACGGGACGACCAGACGATACTGCTGGTAAAGGCTGCCGAACAGCAGGTCGCGGCATAGGACCCCTTGACAATGGCGATCCGACGCTGGCAGCTTTTGCGGGTAGACTCACGAATCCCTCGGAGACTGCGCAAAATAGGGCTCAATCGATCAATAGGCGCACTTTGCTCCGTGTTGTAGATTTCGTGGCTAGCGCGGAACCGAAGTACTCTCCGATAAGAAACACTGGGTGTAAGAGCCTTGGCATGCTCTGGAGCGCAGGATTAAAGTAGATAGGTAGGTCTGCTTATCCTTCCGCGAGAGCAGTGGATATGTCAACCATGCCTGTGCAGGTCCCCCCCGAGATCACTGCAAAATGGCAAGACATCGTTGATCTGCTTGCCCAAATCGTGCAGGTCCCGTCTGCACTGGTAATGAAGGTTGACCCACCCAATATTAGGGTCCTTGTATCAAGCGATTCGAAGGGCAATCCGTACACCCTGAATGAAGCTGCACCTCTCAATACCGGTCTCTATTGCGAGACTGTGATGAGGACACGGGAGCCATTGCTTGTCCCCGACGCTCTCGCCGATGAAAAGTGGAAATCAAATCCCGACGTCAAGCTGGGCCTGATCTCGTACATGGGTTTTCCGGTGGCGTGGCCTGACGGAGAGATTTTTGGAACGATCTGCGTCCTTGATGACAAAAGGAACGAATACAACGAACTGTACCGAAAGCTGCTACTTCAGTGCCGCGAAGTGCTCCAGGGGGATTTGCGTTGGCTGACTCGGCTGGGAGGGGAACTCACAACGCAAAAAGGCTATCTGGACGAACTGTTCGCCTTGGTTCCGGAAGCGATCGCTATGGTGGACGGGGATGGACACCTTATGCGTATTAACGGTGAATTCTCTCGGATCTTCGGCTATTCCAGCGATGAAGCTACAGGGCGATCATTGCATGAGTTGGTCGTGCCGGAAGACCTCCGCAGCGAGAGCGTGGAGTTCGCGAGACGGGTTACAGAACGCCAGGAAATCGTAAACACTGAGACAATTCGCCAACGAAAGGATGGCTCTCGAGTGCCCGTTTCGATTGTTGGGGTTCCTGCTTCGCTGAAAGAAGGAAAGATTTCCGGATGGGTCATCTATCGCGACATTACAAGACGAAAACGGCTCGAAGATGAACTGAAGGATGAACGTGATCGATTGCGACTGCTTCTCGAAATCACCAACTGTATGGTCTCGAAGCTTGACCTACGAGGCTTGCTCGATGAATTGTCGGCTAGTCTTCTGCGCGTCATGCACTGCGATCATTGTGCTCTTCTACTTCCCGATTCCGACAGCGGCAAGTTGCGGGCAACAATGCTATACAACTCGGAATCACGAGGGATTACGCAGGAAGGCATGATCGTGCCCATGACGGGCTCGATCTCAGGAAAGGTTTTTAGAACTGGGAAGAGCCTGCGGATCGACAATATCGAGATGGTACGGAACGATCCAGAAGTTTTTGGTAACCCAGACGGCCACGCTTTCTACGAGCGCGTCAAAAGAGAGGGGTTGGTCTCGGGTTGCTATCTTCCGCTCATGAGCCGGGGTCGTGTCTTGGCCGTATTGAACGTCTGCAAGCGCTCGGTGAACGGCTTTACAGAAAACGACATGGTGTTTCTTGAACAGGTAGCGCATCAGATCGCGATTGCTGTTGAAAATGCATTGGATTACGGTAGGGCAACCGAGGATCGCGACCGAGAGGCCGAGCAAAAGCTGTACCTTCAAGATGAGATACGGACTGAGCACAATTTCGGTGAGATCATTGGCGCGAACAGCGGATTGAAGAGCGTGCTCGATCAGGTAGCGGTGGTGGCACCCACCGACTCCAGTGTGCTCATTCTCGGGGAGACCGGAACCGGAAAGGAACTCATCGCTAGGGCAATTCACGACTTGAGCAGGCGGCGCGAGCGGACTTTTGTCAGACTCAATTGTGCCGCAATCCCCTTGGGGCTACTCGAAAGTGAACTCTTTGGTCATGAGAAGGGAGCCTTCACCGGAGCCATTACCCAGAAAATGGGACGCTTCGAACTCGCGAACAAAGGCTCGCTTTTTTTGGATGAAGTCGGAGATATCCCTCTAGAACTGCAAGCGAAGTTACTGCGCGTCCTGCAGGAGCAAGAATTCGAGAGGCTAGGCAGCAATCGGACACACAAAGTGGACGTACGCATTATCGCTGCTACTCACCGGGATCTGGCACAGATGGTCAAGCAGCAAGCGTTCCGCGAGGACCTTTATTATCGTCTGAAGGTTTTTCCGATCTCCGTGCCCTCGCTGCGGCATCGCGAACAGGATATACCGCAACTCGTCCGGCATTTCGCCACCCGCTATGCACGAAAGATGAACAAGAAAATCGAGACCATTCCCGCCGAAACAATGGATGCGTTGGTGCATTACGGCTGGCCAGGAAATGTGCGCGAGTTGCAGAACTTCGTGGAACGAGCCGTGATCCTTTCCCGCACACCAGTACTACACGCTCCGCTCGGTGAACTAGAGCCTTCGCAACCGAATCTGCAGACCAGGGCGGCCCCCGGCGGTGTTGAGGCCGAACGCGATCAGATTATTCAAGCCCTCGACGCCAGCAAGTGGGTTGTTGGGGGGCCAAATGGGGCTGCGGCCCGGTTAGGGCTGGCGCGAACGTCGCTCGTGTACAAAATGCAAAAGTTTGGGATCAGGCGGGCACACTGACCCGACCCTATAGGAAACCGCACATTTTCTACTACTTCTCCTCCTCCCTGAAGGTCTTCGCCGCGTTTTATCCCCGTTCCAGTTAATGCTCTTCTGCTCACTTAAAACGGAGACCGTCAGTGTCGGACTCCGTCGCGTTTCCGTCATACCCAGGCTCTAGCGCCGGACGGCCAGTCGGTCCGCCGCAACCCCAGGAACCGAAAAGACTTAAACGCCAATTACTGGCGCTTTCGAATCGACGTTTTCTTTGGCACGGCGCGTGCCCAATACAGTACGTCCGACAGACCAATGGGAGTGCAACCGAACATGTTAAGGGTGAGCACAAAGATCCGCTTCGACACGTTGGTTTTCATTCTCGAGGGCAGCTTGAGCGGAATGTGGGTGCAAGAAGTTGATCGGTTCTGCCGCACGGCTATCGTCAATGATCAATGCGCAAAGGTCGAGATCGATCTGTCCGACGTCACGTTTGTAAGCCCTGAAGGTAAGCAACTTCTGGAGAGGCTCTGCGCGGGCGGAGCCGGGATCGTTTCATCAGCGCTGCTTACCAAATCGCTCGTGGACGAGATCCAGGGTAGGTTCAGAAATACTTAGCTGCATGACGTCAAGTGTCAATTCACGAGGAGGCTCGAAATGGCTGCACTTATAGAAACAATTATCGTCGGTGGTGGTCAAGCCGGGCTTGCCATCAGCTATTACCTGAAGCGGGAAGGGCGTGAGCACTTGGTTCTGGAGCGCGCGTCAGCCGTTGCAAATGCGTGGCGCAACCAGCGGTGGGATTCATTTACGTTGGTGACCCCAAACTTCCAAGTGCGGATGCCCGGAGCTGAGTACAACGGCACCGATCCTTACGGCTTTATGCCTCTAGCCGGGGTAGTCGAGTACTTCGACAACTACGTCAAGCGTTTCGATTTGCCCGTCCATTGTGGTGTCGAAGTATTCAGCGTGGAAAAGACGATTGACGGATATCTCGTACAGACCAGCGAAGGCAACTACGAAACTCACAACGTTGTAATCGCTACGGGTCTCTATCAATCGCCGAAAATTCCCAGACTGAGTGAGAGCATTCCTTCAGACATCGTCCAGATTCACTCGATGGACTACAAGAATCCGGCGTCTTTGCCAGATGGAGCCGTACTTTTGGTTGGAACTGGGCAGTCAGGCGCGCAGATTGCGGAAGAGCTCTATCAATCGGGAAGAAAAGTCTATCTCTCGATTGGAGGCGCCGGGCGCGTGCCCCGCCGATATCGCGGAAGGGATATCAACGATTGGTTCACGCGCATCGGGATCTTTGATACCAAAGTCGAATCCCTGAAGTCTCCTGCAGAAAAGTTTCACCCACACCCGCAGATTTCGGGAAAAAACGGTGGCGAGAGCCTGAACCTGCACCAATTTGCCCGTGACGGGGTCGTTTTGCTCGGGCACGTTCGAGATGCGCGCGACGGGCGCCTCATCATCGCTCCCGATTTGAGCGAGACGCTTGCCAAGGTCGATGAGTTCGAGACGAGTGCTCTCAAGATGATCGATGACTATATCGCTCGTATGGGATTGAGTGTACCAACCGAGACGATTCCGAAGCTGCGCGACGGTTACGCAAAGGAGATCGTCACTGAACTCGATCTCAAAAGCGCGGGCATCACAACGATCCTCTGGGCAACCGGCTACGCCTTTGACTTCAGTCTGGTGAAGCTGCCCGTTGTAGATCGAGACGGCTATCCGATCCAGAAGCGTGGCGTGACGGCCCACGACGGTTTGTATTTCCTCGGAATGCCCTGGCTGCACAACCGAAGGTCGGGAATTCTGTTCGGTGTTGGAGACGACGCTGCTCACCTGGCGGCCCATATCGGGGCACGTGAGCGAGAAAGCTCTGAAGTAGTTGCGTGACGAGGCTGCGTCAAGTGGAGGATGAAGTGAAAGTTTCGGATTTCAATGCTATTGCTGAAGAAGCCATTAGCTCCAGGCACGAGAGTCGTACGCGGATACCGAGGGTCGCGATCGTTGGTACGGGTTTTGTTGGTTCGACCACAGCGTATGCATTGTTAATGCTGGGAACGCCGGCCGAGATTGTTTTGATCGATCGCGACCGGCGGCGAGCCGAGGGTCATGCGCAAGACTTGCGTGATGCCGAGGGCTTCACGTCGAGCGGCCGTATTCTGGTCGGCGATTTCGGTGACTGTTGCTCCGCCGATGTAACGATCATTACTACCGGTGTTGGTCAGGCCAGTTTAAAGTCACGGCTCGACGGACTGAAAGAGACCGCCCCGATCTTGAAGGGCCTTGTTCAAGACGTCGCACAACACAACCCACACGGAATCTTGGTCATTGCTTCAAATCCTGTTGATGTGCTGACTTATGCCGCATGGAAGTGGTCCGGACTTCCGGCAAGCCGGGTGATTGGTTCCGGGACAGCCCTTGATACTTCGCGTCTTCGCCGACGACTCGCCGCGAGATATGGCATTGCCTCCGATCATGTGCATGCCTATGTGATCGGTGAACATGGTGACAGTCAGGTGCCAGTTCTCTCGTCGGCACGCGTGTCAGGAGTGCCTCTTGACGAGTATTGGCAGCAGTTGCGACTCCCCCGCGAAGAGAACGTGCTAACAAGTATTTCAGACGAGACGCGAGCGGCTGGCCTTGAAATTATCGGGGCCAAAGGAGCGACTTACTTCGGAATCGGCGCCGCATTGGCTCGGATCGTTCGAGCGATTCTACGCGATGAGAATGCAATCTTGACGGTGTCGAGCCTCGTCCCAAGCTCTATGCAACTCGGGGAAGTCTCTTTGTCCCTTCCCGCGGTCATCAACCGGGACGGAATCGCAAGGGTCCTCTCCATCCCATTGAGTCCTTCGGAGCGGCGCGCCCTCGAGGCTTCCGCGGAAATTCTAAGACAACACATCGCCGAGTTGGATGGTTCCATCCCCTCAGTCGAGCGTGAACGGGAAACCATGCAGTACCAGATTTAAGCCTGCGAAATAGAGGAGTCTGCAATGAAGTTGAGTAAAGGTTTGGGGTGTTTGTTGGTCTCGGTGCTAGTCATCGAGACTCGTGGCCATGCCTTAGGGCATAAGGCCGTTGAAAATAGCGTTGTCACCTGGAACAACGTGGCAATCGACGAGGCACGCAGCAATAACGCGCGCGGCCTTTTGATGGTGCGGGAGTTGGCGATAATGCATACAGCCATGTTCGACGCTTGGACCCGGTACGACGCAGTGGCGCTGCCAACCTTGGGGCATCCGTCTCGGCGTCCTGAGGCGGAACGCACAGAGGCTAATAAGCGCGAAGCGATCAGTTACGCGGCTTTTCAGGTGCTTACCGATTTGTTCCCCGACGACATGCTCAAACTTGAGCGCGAGATGACGAATCTTGGCTACGATCCGAAAAAAGAGTCTTCCGATCAGACAACACCTTTAGGAATCGGGCTTCTCGCCGCTGATACCGTTCTCGAGTACCGGCGTCATGACGGTGCGAACCAACTGGGCGACCTCCACCCAGGTGCGTATTCTGACTACACGGGTTACGCGACCGCCAACACCCCTGATTTGATCCGCGATCCCGATCACTGGCAGCCGCTCAGTAATGAAGGAAACGATAAGTCTCACGGGCAGCTGTTTTACATGCCACAGTGGGGACGGTTGAAGCCGTTTGGCTTGGAATCTGTTCTCGATGTGCGGCCGCAGTCGACTCCAAAGAGTCTTCGGTCCGATCCGGCGGGTTACATCCTTCAGGCCAAAGACTTGGTCGAACTCACGAACAATCTCAACGAGCGTCAGAAAGTGATCGCCGAATATTGGGAACTATCACAGGGGCCGGGAACCAATTTCATCCTGTGGAATCAGTTCGCACAGTTCGTAGTCCATCGCGATAGTTACCAGCTTGATGATCAGGTCAAACTATTTTTCGCGGTTAACAACGCGATGTTCGATACGACTATTGCTGCGTGGGATGCGAAGCGATACTGGGATTCCGAACGCCCAGTGACTGCGATTGCGACGCTCGCGCGAATGTTTCATGGCTACATGTTTCATGACGATTGGCAACCATATCTGCCGACGCCGCCGTTTCCTGACTTTGTTTCCTCGCACAGCGCGATCAGTGCATCCGCCGCTGAAATCTTAAAAAGATTCACTGGCAATGATGAATTCGGGCTTTCATACACCAGACGGGCCGGTGTATCCGGGATGCAGGGCAAACCGGGGCCGGCGCACGATGTTGCGTTGACTTGGGCAACCTTTACTGAAGCTGCTGACGAATCTGGAATGTCTCGGCGTTACGGGGGTGTCCACTTTGAAGACGCCGATCTCGAAGGCCGCGCTTTGGGCCGCCGAGTT
>DATFQQ010000302.1:0-27991 GCA_035264195.1 Candidatus Sulfotelmatobacter sp.
ATCACGCGCCTTGCGGACACCGATCTTGCCGCCCTCGAGCAAGTCCATGTCGAACACATGCGTAGGCTTGCCGATCTGCCACAACACGTAGTTCGTCGCATCCACGGCATTCGAAATCGGCCGCTGATCAAGCAACTGCAACCGGCGCGCAATCTTCTCCGGCGAAGCCTTGATGTGCGTATTGCGAATAACCCGAGCAGAAAAGCGCGGACAAAGCGATGGCTCTTCGACCACAATTGGAAATGCGGAATTCTGGCCCGCTGAAAACGACGCGTCTCGCTCCGTGGAAGAGCGGCCCTTAAGGGCCGCGTCAGACGCGCCGGAAGACGCGGCTCTAGCCGCTGAGGGCAGCTTGGGGTCGAGAGACTTCAAGGACAAGTCATAAATCGCAGCCGCCTCCCGCGCTACACCGTAATGATTCATCGCATCCGGACGATTCGTCCCGATCTCCATCTCAAAGACCGTATCCGGACCATTCCCCTCGATCCCCTCGACACCAAGCCCAACGTCGGTCAAATCCTCGGCGAGCCGACGATCGTCGACCATGAGATCAACGTAATCACGAATCCAATTGGCGGAAAGTTTCATTCGGTTGCCAAATGCGCTGTCATCCTGAGCGAGGATTTTGCTTCGCGAACAGCGAAGCAAAACCGCAGTCGAAGGATCCCTTTCATCTCAATAGTCCGACGGCCTAACGAGGGAGTTCTCTTCACAGCGGCAGAGAGAATGCCTCAAGGGCTCGCCTTCAGGCTACCTTGGAGGGATCCTTCGACTCCGTGACACTCTCGCTTTGGCGAAATTCTCACTACGCGCAGGATGACACCTCTTTACGACCACTGCTCCAAAAACCTCACATCCCCCTGAAAGAAGTACTGCAAATCGTCGACGCCGTACTTCAGCAAAGCCAACCGATCCACGCCCATCCCGAAAGCAAATCCCGAAACCTTCTTAGGGTCATACCCGTTGTTCTTCACGAACTCGAATACATTGGGGTCAACCATGCCGCACCCCAGCACCTCGATCCATCCAGTCTGCTTGCATGGACGGCACGGGTCCGCCCCGCGCTTCCCACTCCCGCCACAGATGAAGCACGTGACATATAGTTCGGCGCTGGGCTCGGTGAACGGAAAGAATGACGGCCGGAAATGCGTCTTCACCGACGACCCGAACAGGGCCTTCATCGCATGATCCAGCGTCCCCTTCAGATCGCCGAAGGTAATGTTCGTATCGACCGCTAGCCCCTCGATCTGATGAAACATCGGCGAGTGGCTCGCATCCGGAGGATCGTTGCGATGCACTGTCCCGGGAATCACGATGCGAATCGGCGGACGCATCTTCTCCATCGTGCGAATCTGCACCGGAGACGTATGCGTGCGCAGCAGCAACCGCTCGCGCTGCGGTTTCGCCTGCTGCCCCGCGATGAACAGCGTGTCCTGCGTATCGCGCGCGGGATGATTCGGAGGAAAATTCAGCGCCTCGAAGTTGTAGTAATCAGTCTCGACGACGGGCCCCTCGGCAATGGAGTATCCGAGCCGCTGAAACACGGAAACGATCTCGTTGCGAGTTTTGATGACAGGATGCTCAGCCCCAATCGCCCGTCGCACGCCAGGAAGAGTGATATCGACTCGTTCGCCCGCCAGCGAGTCGGCACCTCCAGCAGAGACGTGCGTTGCCTCCACCAACTCTGTGATGCGCGCTTTCAACTCGTTTACGCGCATCCCGGCGTCGCGCTTCGCTTCTTTCGGCGCCCCCTTCAGCCACATATCGTTAATCTGCGTCAGCATGCCATTCTTGCGCGCCATCCACCGATCGCGATACGCCTTCAAATCCGCGTCACTCCGAACTTCGGCAGACTCAGTCTCGCACGCAGCAACGCACTCGCCCGCAGCCTTCTCCAGCGCTGCCGCAGAATAGTCCGTCAGTTTGGGAACGCTATAAGCCATCACGCAATCAACCACTGTCATCCTGAGCGAAGTAAACCGAATCGCGAAGCGAATCGGTTTACGAAGTCGAAGGATCCCTATCAGCTACACTTCACCACTGCGACAGCAGGGAATTCTCTCCGCGCCCACAAGCAGTGTCCCAACGAGAGCACCACGATTTGCAGATAAATATGGAGCCACAGCGCGGCGGGAAGCCGCGCTGTCCACTGATAGCTGAGAGCTGACCGCTGTCTTACGCCAGCGCCGTCTTGGCCTGCGACGCCAGCCCCGCAAACCCCGCCGGATCATTCACCGCCAAATCCGCCAGAATTTTGCGATCCAGTTCAACACCAGCAACCTTCAGGCCGTGGATGAACTGGTTGTAGCTCAGTCCGTTCAGCTTGGCCGCGGCGCCGATCCGCACAATCCATAGCGAGCGGAACTGCCGCTTGCGCTGCTTGCGTCCGGCGTAGGCAAACTTCAGGCCGCGCTCGACGGACTCTTTCGCCGAACGGTACAGCTTTGATTTAGTCAGGAAATAACCGCTTGCGCGGTCTAATATCTTCTTGCGTTTCTGGCGGCGTTTGGTTCCGCGCTTTACACGAGGCATGGTGTTCTCCTTTTTGCTTTCTTTTTAATGGCGGCTGGAGGTAAGGACGATCGCGCGAGCGATCGATGGCCTCTTCACACGCCGAAAATTGTGCGATTGTGTGACCGGGTGATTGTGCGATTTGTTCAATCGCGCAATGACTCAATCGCCAAATCGCTCAATTCCTCACTGGTACGGAATCATCCGCAAAACTTTGGCGAGATCTCCATCGCTCACCAAACCCGCCTTACGCATCTTCCGCTTGGTTTTGGTTTCTTTCGACGTCAGGATGTGACGCAGTTTCGCGTGTCCCCGCTTCACCTTTCCTGTCGCCGTCTTTTTGAAGCGCTTGGCAGCGCCCTTGTGTGTTTTCAGTTTCGGCATAAAAACCTCAGCATTTAGCAATTGGCATTTGGCACTTAGCCAAGGCAACACCCCTGCTTCGGCATTGTCTAGACCGGCTAAAATGCCAAGTGCTAAGTGCCAATTGCGATGAATTTGTAGTATGCGCCAGCACCCGTTTACGACGCGGGCTTGGCGACCTGCGCCGGTGGTGGAGCGCTCGGACTGGGCGCACTACGCGCCGCTGCCGCCTTCTGCTTTTCTTTCTCGCGCTCCTTGTCCGATTTCTTCGGAGCCAGGATCGCGTGCAGCGTGTTTCCTTCTTGCCGCGGACGGAACTCAACAATACTCTCCGTCTCCACGTCTTTGATCAGCCGCTCCAGGATCTGGCGTCCCAGCCCCGTGCGCGTCATCTCACGGCCGCGGAAGAAAATCGTTGCCTTTACCTTGTCGCCCTCGCCCAGAAACCGCAGAACGTGATTCTTCTTCGTCTCGTAATCGTGGTCGTCCACGTTGATACGGAACTTGACCTCTTTTACGGTGATCGTCTTCTGGTGCTTCTTGGCTTCGCGCTCTTTCTTTTCCTGCTGGTAGAGATACTTCCCGTAATCCATGATGCGGCATACGGGAGGCTGCGCGGTGGGCGAAATCTCAACCAGGTCCAGATTCTTTTCGCGGGCTTTTCTGACCGCTTCGTACGGGGGCAAAATCCCGAGCTGGTTGCCCTCATCATCGATCACGCGAACTTCGCGGGCCCGAATGCGGTCATTGATGCGGATAAAACGTTTGTCGATACAGTCCTCCGTGCTCTAAGCAACTGAGAATAAAGAATTATAGCACGAAGAGCGGGGGCCCTCGGTCTACACAAGTGGCACCCACGATGCGTTGTCCTCTGCGACTCAGCGGTAAAGAAAGAGCCTGAATCGCAGAGAACGCCAAGGATTCGCGCCGAGGACGAGGAGGAAGCAAAAGCAATCGCGACCCAAGCTGAAGTCTGCTGTATTTGCGAAAATGGATATCTCAAGTCAGTTTCCTAATCCTGGGCCGGGGGCAACTATGTGTCGCAATATCAAAGTTCTCTTCAACTTCGCACCTCCCGCCACGGACGACGAAGTCCGCGTGGCGGCTTTGCAATTCGTACGCAAGATTACGGGATTCGCCAAACCATCCAAGGCCAATGAAGCCTCTTTCGACGCCGCAGTCGAGGAAGTCACAATGGTTTCACGGCGTCTTTTGTACTCAATGGAAACCACCGCCCCACCCAAGAATCGCGAAGAAGAAGCCGCCAAAGCCAAGGCTCGTTCCCAGGCACGATTCGGACGCCCAGCCTGAATTGCATCTTCGGGCGTGCGGACCGTTATAATTTCGCCTGCTTCGAAAGCTCCAATCTGACCTATGCGAAAAACCATTTACGCTCTCATCCTCGTCACATTCACCTCTCTTTGGGCCTTAGGCCAGCAAACGGGTGGCACCGCTCTCGAGCAAGGCAAATTCACCCTCCACAAGTTCGAGCAACCCATCGGTGAGGAAACCTACGAAATCCGCCACGACGGCGACTCGATCAACGCAAAGATCGATTTCAAGTTCACCGACCGCGGCTCCGCAGTTCCGCTTTCCACTGTCTTCCGCGGTGCCTCGGACCTGACTCCACAGGCTTTCGAGATCAAGGGCCGCACTGCACGCCCCGTTTCGATCGACGAAGCGCTGACCATCGACAATGGCAAAGTTCATCTCCACAGCCGCGACAAGCAGACCGACTCCGATTCCCCTTCTGGCCCGTTCTTCACCATCGCTGGCTACGCGCCCACGACCATGCAGATGCTCATGGTCCGCTACTGGGCGACGCACGGATCACCTGCGCAACTCTCCACACTTCCCACCGGATCGGTGAAGATCGAACCGCGCGGCACGGACACGATCCACGTCGGTGATAAAGACGAAAAGCTTGACCGCTACACCATCGAAGGACTCATCTGGGGACGCGAGACGCTTTGGTTCGACGCCAATCGCAACCTCGTCGCTTCCATCACCACTGACGCCGAGTTTGACCACTTCGAAGCCATCCGTGACGGATACGAGAGCGCCCTCGGCGCCTTCGTCGGACGCGCCGGATCCGACAATATGAGCGCGCTCTCCGACATTTCCAAAGGAATCCCGGGCAGCCACAGCCCAGTCCTCGCTATCGTAGGCGCCACGCTGATTGATGGCACGGGAGCCGCCCCCGTCGAGGATTCTGCCGTTGTCATCGAGAACGGACGCATCAAGGCTGTCGGTCCACGATCCAAAGTAAAGATTCCCAAAGACGCGAACGTAGTCGACGCGAAAGGAAAGTTTCTGCTGCCCGGCCTCTGGGACATGCATGCGCACTTCGAGCAGGTCGAGTGGGGACCGATCTATCTCGCCGCCGGCGTAACCACGGTCCGCGACTGCGGGAACGAATTCGAGTTCATCAGCTCCGTGCGTGACGCCATTGCGCAGAACCGCGGCCTTGGTCCGCGGTTGTTGCTCGCGGGAATCGTTGATGGCAACGGTCCGTTGGCCCTCGGTGTCCAGCGCGTCGACACTCCCGAGCAGGCCCGCCAGTGGGTCGATCGCTACCACGACGCCGGTTTCCAGCAGATGAAGATCTATAGTTCGGTCAAACTCGAAGAGGTAAAGGCCGTGGCTGACGAAGCGCATCGTCTCGGCATGACCGTCACCGGCCATGTGCCACAAGGCCTGGATGCCTTCCAGATCATCGAGGCCGGCCAGGACCAGATCAACCACCTCCATTACATCGTCGACATCATGCATTCTCCGTTTCCTAAAGATATGAATCGCGTCGATCGCATGAAGGCGACCGCAGACCTGAACCTGGACTCTCCCGAAGCGCAGAAGGCCATCGTATTCCTCAAGGACCATCACACGGTTGTCGATCCAACCATGGCGCTGTTTGAACTGTTCGGCGCCACCACGGCTAAGCCACCGGCCAGCTTCGAACCTGGCATAGAGAAAATCGCTCCAGAGCTTGCTCAGCCATTGACCGATGTCGAGCCGCCGTCCGAGCGGTCCGAGATTGGCGAGAAGGTATTTCAAAAAGGCATCGCCGTGGTCGGCGCGCTACACAAGGCAGGGATTCCGATTGTCGCAGGCACAGATCAAGCCGTGCCCGGCTACAGCCTGCATCGCGAAATCGAACTCTACGTGCAAGCCGGATTCACACCCTTGGAAGCGATCCAGGCCGCAACGATCGTCCCGGCGCGCGCCATGCACCTGGAAAAAGAGACTGGCACAGTCGAGAAAGGCAAGCGCGGCGACCTGATCCTGATCAACGGCGACCCTCTCCAGGACATCCACAACACCCGCAACGTCGAATACGTCATCACCAACGGCACGATGTACCACACGGCGGAACTCTGGCAGAGCGTAGGATTCAAACCGTAGCCCCCAAATAAACCCACTCACCACAGAGGACACAGGGGACCACGGGGAACTCTGTGTTCCTCTGTGTACCCTGTGGTGAAGAATCATGCGTGGAAAGGCACTGTGCTAGTCTGCCTTCGTATGCCCACCAAGCATTTCCTTTCCGACAAGGTCTCCCACTTCACCGAATCCGTAATCCGCGAAATGACGCGGCAAGCCATGCTGCACGGCGCGGTGAACCTCGCCCAAGGGTTCCCAGACTTTTCCGCTCCGGCTGAGATCAAAAAGGCGGCTCAAGAGGCCGTCGCGGCCGATGTCAATCAATATGCCATCACCTGGGGCGCGAAGAGCTTGCGTAACGCCATCGCCCGTCAAATGGGCATCTGGCAAGGGATCACCGTCGATCCCGAAAAAGAAATCACCGTCTGCTGTGGATCGACCGAAGCCATGATCTCGACCCTGCTGGCCGTCTGCAACGCAGGGGACGAGGTCGTCATCTTCGAACCATTCTATGAAAACTATGGACCCGATTCAGTACTAAGCGGGGCGAAGCCAAAATTCGTGAAGCTGCGTCCGCCGAAAGATGATGTCGGCGAGTGGACTTTCGACGAAAAGGAACTCCGCCGCGCTTTCGACAAGCACACCAAGGCCATCATTCTGAACACGCCGAATAACCCCACCGGCAAGGTCTTCACGCGCACAGAACTCGAACTGATCCGCGACCTGTGCGTTGAGTTTGATGTCTTGGCGATCACCGATGAAATCTACGAGCACATCCTCTACGACGGCACCGAGCACGTCTCGATGGTTTCGCTCGACGGAATGCGCGACCGCACCGTCACAATCAACGGCATGTCCAAAACCTACAGCGTCACGGGATGGCGCGTCGGATGGGCGGTTGCGCCCGAAAAGATCACGAACGCAATCCGCAAGGTACATGACTTCCTTACGGTTGGCGCTCCGGCTCCGCTGCAAGAAGCTGGCGCAGCAGCGCTCAGCCTTCCGGAGGCTTACTACACGAAACTAGCCGAGGGATACCGCGTCCGCCGCGATCATCTGATGCCCGCACTGACGACGGCAGGCTTCAAGTGCTTTCGTCCGCGGGGCGCGTATTACGTCATGACCGATATCTCCGCCTTCGGCTACAAAGATGACGTGTCATTTGCGAAGTATCTGGTTCAGGAAATTGGGGTGGCCTGCGTGCCCGGTTCAAGCTTCTATCGCGATCCAAAAGACGGCGCGAAGCAAGTGCGCTTCGCCTTCTGCAAGAAACCGGAGACGCTGGATGAAGCCGCACGGAGATTAGCAAAGTTGCGATCCTGACAAGGACCCGCAGACCCTAGACCTCCGGCCCTCAGACGATCAGAACTCCAAAGGTTCGAGGCTCATGGCCTAACTACAATGGTCATTCCGAGCGGAGCGAGGAATCCTACCGCGGGCACTCCACTGTGAGGTTAGGGATGCTTCGACTCCCCCAGAGTTCCGCTTCGCCCGGCTGCGCTAAGCATGACATTGCTCTGGGTGCAGGCGAAGATGGTTCACACCATTTCCTAACCGCTCTAGCTCCACCCAAATTCAGCGCGCATCTACGAGGCGGAGCTCATTTCGTGATCACTCCACAAGCGATGCGGTCTCCGGAGTTCCCTGAGGGATCGGTCTTATAATCATCCGCTTTCGCATGCACCACGATCGCAGCGCCACTGCTCAAGAGCGAGTGTGGGCCATCTTTAAGCGTTGCATCGGCATTTTCCAATTTGGCCTTGGCCGTGCCATCTGCCCCGACCGTGAAATTCTTTATATCGCCGGCGTGGTGGCCCTCGGGATTATCGAACCCGTGCTTCTTATTCTCCGGGTTGAAATGCCCACCTGCCGACTTGAAGTCCGGCGATTCACATTTAGGAACCTGGTGGAAATGGATGGCATGCTCTCCAGGCGGAAGATCATGCAGGTTTAGCTGAAGCGCGACTCCGGGTCCCTGATCCCAGATGACAACGCTGCCGACGTCTTTCCCTTGGGCATCTTTCAATTCGACCTTGGTCTTCGCGGCACTGGTGACGGGCAGGGCAAAAAGTACGATAAGCACTCCCCAAGCGAGAGAGAGATAGGACTTCATGGGAGCCTCCTGGCAAGACGAACGGAATTATAGCCAATCCGGATATCCGGGTCTTCAGTCGCCAGCGTGCGGAGTCAACGACCGCAGATAGGCAACAACCGCCTCCGCATCTGCCTGGCTCATCCTGAACTGTGGCATCGGAGACCGCAGATGATTCCCAGTCTTCCAAACACCGGTCGTCAGCAGTCGGACCAGTTCCTCATCGCTCGCTGCTGGAGAACCCGCGAGCCGTGGCGCCTTCAGTGGCCAATCAGCACTCGGATGCGCCGGCAACAGCCACAACGACGCCCCATCGAGCCAGCGCGACTGATCAATTTCTCCGGAATCGGTGCGCGGAGTATGGCACATGCCGCATATCGCCAAACCTTCGACAATGTACTTTCCGCGAGCGATCTGGGTGGAGTTTGTTCCGGGACTTGCAGTGGCCTGGCTGCCTCGATTCTGCGCCGTTTGCGCGCGAGTTCGCGGAGCGACGCAATAGAGCAGCACAACCGCCACTAGCAGAGCGACAAAATAGGAGGGCATAACTTCAGAATTGCGCATCAGACTGCCGAAGTATTGGATGTGAAGTTGCGATCCGGGGTTTGCGTTCAAAAAGCCACAGGCACGCATGTACCTTCGACCCGAGGACGTGTCAAAAAGTAAGCGAGAGTCCCCTCAGTCTCCACAGGGATGTGGAGTATACTGCGTTTAAGTTCGAATTCTCTCCTTGGGAAGCGGGATTATGGCGTCGAATGCAGTTGAATCATTAGCAGAGCAGGTTCCGGCCGACGATTTTCAAGCACTGGAACAGAAGATTTATCGCACTATAGAGCTGTACAAGGCGGCAAAGCAGGCTCAGGCCGCTGCCGAACGCGACGCCCAACGGTTGCGTGAGCAGATGCATGATCGCGAAGAAGAACTCGTTCGTCTGCGGCGCGAAACTGTGCAACTGAAGAAAGAACGCGAAGACGTTCGCGGCCGTGTGGAGAAGATGCTGGCTCAGATCGAATCGCTCGCCGAGGCCAGCTAGCTTCCCAGGGCCATTCACGGAGAACAACGATGGCGACAGCGACCAAAGATCCAGTTGTTAAAGACGCGCAGAACGCCAGCGTACGGGTAGAGATTTTCGACCAGGCCTATAACCTCCGCGGCTCCGATCCCGACTACATTCTCAAACTAGCCGAGTATGTTGACGCCAAGATGCGGGCCGTCGCCGAAGCCACGAACACCATCGACACCGTACGTCTTGCGGTGCTCGCCGCTCTCAACATCGCCGACGAGTATCACCTTGTCCGAAAGAAACAAGACGGCCGGACAACCGATTACCAGAAGCGCGCGCATCAGTTAGTGCATGCACTCGATGAGGTTCTGCAGGAAGACCGCAAAGCGGGTTAATCCGCGCCTTGCTTCATCGCTGTTCAGCCTCCTCGCCTTGCTCGCCGCCTCCACCGCTCAGCAGCCTACGGTTCGCTCGCGCTCGAACCTCGTCCTGATCCCGACATTGGTCAGAGATTCTCAAGGTTCCATCGTCTACGGACTGCAAGCACAAGATTTCATCATTGAAGACAACGGCGTCCTGCAATCTGTCCGGCTCGACGACACGCCCGAAGGCCAACCAATCTCGCTCGTCGTCGCCATCCAGCGGGGCCGCCGCGCCTTCTTCGAGTTCGACCGCATGCAGGGCTTGAAGAGCATGCTCAGCCCTTTGTTCGCGACCGGCAAAGCAAGAGTCGCCCTCGTAGAGTTCGACAGCAAGGTAGAACTCACCCGCAACTTCACTCCGGAAGAACGTCATATCGATGCCGATCTCTCCAACCTGCAACAGGGAGACGATGGCGCCGCTATCCTTGATGCAACGGCATACTCCATCGCCTTGTTGAATGACGAACCCGAGGATCGCCAGCGCATTCTCCTGCTGATCAGCGAGGTCCACGATCACGGAAGTCACGTAAAGATCGAGGATGCGGTCTCCGCGATTGGCCGAATCAACGCCACGATGTACGCGCTCACTTTTTCTCCGGGCCTCTCAAACATTCTCGATACCGGGCGAGGTACAAACAAACCCGGCGCTCAGAAGAATGAGATGCACCCGACCATGGACCTTATGGATCTCGCCTATCGCACTGCGCAGTTGATGCGGAGGAATGTCCCCCGTACCGTCGCCACGATGACTGGAGGTGAGTACGAACTTTTCACGACTCGCAAGAAATTCGAAATACGGATGAACGACTTCACCAATCACCTGCACAGCCGGTACTTGTTGAGCTTCGCGCCGCAGAATCCGCAGCTAGGGCTCCACCAGCTGCGTGTGCAACTAAGAGAGGGCGGGAGTGCCTCGGTGCTGGCACGGACTAGTTACTGGGCCGAGAGCGCTCACTAGGTGGTCGGCTATTGCTGAGTCGGAGCCGAATTCGTCGGCGCATCGAGAACTTCCCTCACTTTCCCGACGAGCGCGGAAAGCGTAAAGGGCTTAGGCAGGAACCATAGTCCGGGATCAAGCACGCCGTAGTGCACGATCGCATTATCGGTGTATCCCGAAATGTACAGCACCCTGATCTGAGGGCGCATCTTGATAACCCTTTCTGCGAGCTGCCGCCCGTTGATGCGCGGCATCACGACATCGGTGATCAGCAGCCGAATATCGCTGTGATTGTTCTCGCAAATCGCCAGTCCTTCCTCCGGCGTGCTCGCCGTGAGTACGTTATACCCGCAGTGCGCAAGCACCGATGTGCTCAACTGACGAAGCTGCGGATCGTCTTCCACCAACAGGATTGTTTCCGTTCCCCTCAGCACGTTCACCGGATGTTGCTCGGAGCCTACGCCTTCCGCCGGCTGATCTACGCGAGGAAGATAAATTTTGAACGTTGTTCCCTGGCTAGGTTCGCTGTACACCCAGATGTATCCGCCACTCTGCTTCACGATCCCGTACACCATCGACAATCCTAAGCCAGTCCCCTTTCCGACCTCTTTCGTCGTGTAGAAGGGTTCGAAAATCCTCGTCATTGTCTCGGCACTCATTCCCGCGCCCGTATCACTCACCGCCAGCATCACGTACCTTCCAGGGATAACAGGCTGGTGCTGGCGGGCGTAGGTCTCGTCCAACGTTGCGTTCGCAGTCTCCAGCGTGAGCTTCCCGCCGGTTGGCATAGCGTCACGGGAATTTAGCGCGAGATTCATGATGACCTGTTCGATCTGACCCGGGTCGGCTTTCACCGATCCCAAATCGTTGGCCGGTACAGTCATGACTTCGATATCCTCGCCAATCAATCTCCGCAACAGTGAGTCGAGATTCAGCGCAACATCATTCAGATTGATCACTCGCGGAGAGAGTACTTGCTTCCTGCTAAAGGCGAGCAGCTGCCGCGTGATGCCAGCCGCGCGATTGGCTGCAGATTTGATCTGGCTGGTACTCTCCGATTCGCGACTGCCGCGGGCAATCCCGTCATCCAGGATCTGCGTGTATCCCAGAATTACCGTCAGAAGATTGTTGAAGTCATGGGCGATCCCGCCCGCCAACCGGCCGACGGCCTCCATCTTTTGAGACTGCCGCAGTCGCTCCTCAAGAGCCACGCGCTCCGTAATGTCCCGAATACCGCTCGAGATCAACATCCCCTGCTCGGTATGAAGCGGGCTCAAGCTCACTTCGATCGGAAACTCCGTTCCATCCTTACGGAGGCCGTACAACTCCATCCCTTGGCCCATTTCACGGACCTCAGGTCTTGCTGCAAAGTCCGCACGGTGTGGCGGATGTTTTGCCCGAAAGCGTTCTGGCAGCAGCATCTCGATCTGTTGCCCCAACAATTCTTCGCGTCCGTAACCAAACAACTTCTCGGTTTGCGCGTTTACCAGGACAATCCTGCCCTCGCGATCAGCCACCACGATTCCGTCGGGAGC
Organism: Candidatus Sulfotelmatobacter sp.; assembly: GCA_035264195.1. Classification (GTDB taxonomy): domain Bacteria; phylum Acidobacteriota; class Terriglobia; order Terriglobales; family Acidobacteriaceae; genus Sulfotelmatobacter. The sequence goes on from DATFQQ010000302.1 coordinate 12,245, forward strand.
CGATTCCAGCAGACCGCGAAATTTTTCTTCCGCGCGCCTTCGCTCCGTGACATCCTGCACGAGTGACGCGACCCCCAGCACTTTGCCCGCTTCATCGACCAGTGGTGTGTTGTACCACTCGCACGAAATCACCTCTCCTGTTTTCGTGATGTTCTCGTTCGCATTCACATTTCCTTGCTCTCCAATTTCCTTCGCGATTACTTTCTTCCAGAGCTGATGGATCTGTGGACGCAACTCCGGTGGCAAGATGAAATCTCCGGTTTGCCCTATCGCCTCCTCGCGCGTGTAGCCGAAGATTCGCTCTGCCGACGGATTCCATGCCGCAACTCGAAAATCCAGATCCCACTCCACCACGGCCAGCGGCGTCTTTTCAAAGTGCATCCGCAATTTTTGTTGCGATTGCCGGATTGCTTCTTCCGCAAGCTTGCGATCCGTAATATCTCGTGAGATCCCTAGTACGCCTGCGATTTTTCCTTCGGAGTCGAGATAAGGGCCCTTGGTCGTGAGATACGTGCGATTGACGCCGCTTAAGGGACGAGAAAATTCATAAGTCAGGCTCACTCCCGTCTCGATCACCTGGCGGTCCCGATCCATCAGCCAACGCGCCGTCTCAGTGGGAAACACCGTCATGTCGGTATTACCCAGCACTTCGCCCATCGTCATGCCGACCAGGTTCGCAGCCGCGGGATTAATCATCATGTAACGCTTGTCGAGATCTTTTACGAAAACCGCGTCTGGGGTGCTCTCCATGATGCCGCGCAACAAAGAGAGGTTCTTCTCCAACTCGTGCGAACTGCGCAGCAACTGTCTCTGCACGATAAACATCCGCCCACCCGCGGCGGCAAACGAAAACATCACCAGAACCACGGACCATGAAAATTGCTCGCGGGCAATGCTCAGCACGAGCGGAAAAACAATCGCAGGAATCACCAGCGGAGAAAATTGAGCCAGCAGCCGGAAGCCCGGAGAAGCAGAAACACCCGCCACTGCTGGCTCAACCTCATTCCACGTGCCGGCCAGCAGGATCAGCAAGCAACTCACAAGCGTCCACGGCAGGTCCGTCCACTGGCCCTGCTTGTATTGGCCCGAAGCCTGGTAGTAGAGGGTTCCATTCGATACAACTGCATACGCGACGAGAAACGCGCCCATGCGCCAGAAGAACGCCTTCTCGACATGATTCGCAGCTAGAGCGGCACGCACCAGGAAGCTGGCTGCGATCAGACCGAAAAAAAAGATGCCGGCGTGCATCGTGCTGATCTGCATTGCCTGGCTCGCGAGCTGCCATCGCGAAGGAACATAGATTTGCGATAACTCCACAGCCAGCACGAGTGCGCAGACTTGCGTGAAGTCGCAAACCCGCAGCCACTGATAGTCGCTGTTCGGATCGCGAGGGGTCAGGAACAATGTCATCACGATCGGGACGACCCAGAAGAAAACAAGGACATCGCCGGGATACACACTCGTAAGCGGCGCGTGAAGGTAGTCGTAGTACTCGGTGTAGCCGGCCTGCCCAATGGTGATGAGTAGGAATGAAAAACTGGTGAGCCGCCAAACTCGCTTGCCGAATGGACCGGCGAGCCGCGAGGTCTGCCAGCAAATCACCGCGGCGGTGAGGGGCGCGATCGTCTCAATCCAATCGCCCCACAGCGATGCTGTGTCTGTTCCGTAGCGCGCAACCAGAATCGACACGTGTACGAGGACCAGAATTGACGCCGCCGCAATTGCGGTCGTGCGCAGCCTCGACATTGCTTGAAATCGCTCCGGCGCCCGCCCATCCGCAGACGAGCGCTCTGCCCCAAAATTGACTCCAGAGTATACACTCAAAGCTACACAACAGAATCAAGTACTTGGAACGATCCGCGAGCACGAAGAATCGGCCTCGTGCAAGTTAAAATGGGACCCTTCGTGTGAATGCTGCGTTACTTTAGTTGCAAGCTTTCTGCCAACTATTTGCTGTCTTCCACTTGCCAACTTCGCGCCTTTTCCCTAGCATCCATTTTGAAAGCCGACCTGCCAGGTTGGTGATGGCGGGTAACCGATATTTGAACCAATGCAGAATGAACGGGAGCTCGACTCGAACTAGGATCCGGTGAGCAACGCTGCGCCATGCGCAGATGCCTAAAGGGTCTCGGCGGGCGCCCAACGTCTACCGACGGGTTCATTCTCGGCCCCGTCACACGGCTCAGTGGGTCGGCTTGTTCTTTCAAGTGTCCAGTCATGCTGAGCGGAGCCGGAGTGCAGCGAAGCGGAACTCCGGCGCAGTCGAAGCATCCCTACCCTCTGACCTGCTCTGTCCGGAAGCGCACCTCAACTCGGAACTGAGCCATTCGAACCTGCTAGACTAACGAAGTAGCAAATCCCAAGTTCCCGCATCTAATAACCAGTGTTCCCACAACTCTTTCATATCGGAAGTTTCTTCCTCCCGACCTACGGATTCCTCGTCTCTCTCGGTGTCTTGCTCGGCCTCTGGGTAGGCGTCCGCAACTCCGAACGCCTTGGCTACAACGGAGACAAGGCCTGGAATTTCGGCATTCTCCTAGTTCTTTGCGGAATTCTGGGGTCGAAGCTTCTTTACATCATCAATCAGTGGAGTTACTACTCCGCACACAAGAGCGAGATCTTCAGCATCAACACGCTGCAATCGGGTGGAGTTTTCTCTGGAGGGCTGATCGCAGCCTTCGTCGCCGCCGCCTGGTACGTGCGCAGGAATCACATGCCGCCGCTGGGCACCTGCGATGCTTTTGCCCCGGGTCTCGCCCTTGGACATGCCATCGGTCGCCTCGGCTGCTTCGCTGCCGGATGCTGCTACGGCAAACCTACGCATCATTGGTGGGGCGTCACCTTTCACAATCCGCTGGCCAATTCGATTACCGGGACTCCGCTCGGAATTCCCCTCGAGCCCACCCAGCTTTTTGAATCGGCCGTCGAGTTCGCCAACTTCTTCTTCCTGATGTGGCTGTTGAAACGCAGAAAATTTGACGGCCAGATCTTCGGAGCATTCCTGTTTATCTACGGCGTCGCCCGTTTCTTCCTCGAATACCTGCGCGACGATCCCGGCCGCGGCTCCGTCTTCGGCGGCGCGATGACCGGCACACAGTTGATCGCGATCGGATTGGTTCTCGGTGGAGGCCTGATCTGGTGGTTGAGACCGGGAACAAAATCAGCCTCAACTCAAACCGTTAGCGCTACACGGTAGAGCAGTTCAACGTCGCAATTTCAATCCGAGTAATCGGAACAACTGTAAGAGCAAGTGTCACGTTGAGCGCAGTCGGAGTGCAGCGAAGCGGAACTCCGGCGGAGTCGAAACATCCCTACCCCGGAACAGCTGCCATCCGGCAGAGATTCCTCGCTCTGCTTGATGGAAGATGGGGCACACAACCTCCTAAAGCGCTATGAGTCGAGCGGCTATCGCGGTTGCAAGACGGTGTATTTCGTTGCCGTGTAGCCTAGCGCTGCTCCCAAAAATACATCCGAGGCAAAATGGGCGCTGGTAGTAACGCGCGAGAAGCTGATGACTGCGGCAAAGCTGTACGCGAGCCACGGAACCCATTTGTGATTGCGATATCGCTCGGCAACTACCGTAGCAACCGAGAACACCCCTGCAGCATGCCCCGACGGGAACGAACTGCCCCGAAATGGCGACTGCCCGCCGCTGAAGAACGTATCGTTAAACGATCCGTTTAACGGCACGTCGATGGGTCGCTTCCTGCGCGTGACGGCTTTCATCGCCAGATCTACGATGGCCGAATTCGCGTAAGCCTCGCCACAGAGGATAGCCGTCTGCACCTGGTAATCGTCTTGGCGCTTATAGCCGGCGACCATCAGTGCTGCCGGAACCGCAACCACTTCCGCTGTGGTGATATACGCGTTGAAGGGGTCGTTGATGTCATCGAGTTGCCCTTGATGATTTCTGAAGTACGGCGCGGTGTACTTATCGGTCGCAATCAGGACCGCGGTTCCTCCAGCGATCGCAAGCGTAGGCACCCAATGTTTTCCCTTTGCCAGTCCGGCCGGAAATGTCCATACCGACTTTTGATCGTGAAGGAAATCTTTGGGCAAGGAACGCCAGGAGACCTTGCGGTCCGAGGCTGGATCGCCCCCGTGGTGGGGATGAAACTCGATTTCCGATGGAGCATCGGGCAAACCGGGGTTGCTAGTTTGGGCGGAGGATTGACTGAGAGGAACGCCGATACCGGCGCAAAGAATGATAGTTAGTACGAACCAGTTTCCGGTAGCCATCATCGGCGCATTCGATGCGTTTCCTGAGCACAGGGAAGCTAAGGATTTTCACGTAGGCGTAACGCGAGGTTGGCGACCTGCATTCGCCAACACTCCAAACGCCCTCCATTTGCGCCCCCCGGGCGAGGCGCCCGCGACCACACGTTCAATGCTGGTACCATCGTGCTCGAAATGCCTGAGGCGGATCAAAGCACCATTGCTGTTTCGGCTGACGACGCCGGGAAGCGCCTGGATCAATTTCTGGCGACTGCACTCGAGGTTAGCCGGGCGCGGGTGCAGCAACTCATCTCCGAAGAAAAAGTCCGAGTCGATGACGGACCCGCGAAGCCTTCGTTGAAATTACGCGGTGGCGAGCAGATTGCAATTCTCGGCCCGTCCGAGCGCCCTCCGCTTCGCGCTATTGCCGAAGAAATTCCCCTCGACATTCTTTTCGAAGATGACGACCTCGCCGTCATTAATAAGCCCGCTGGAATGATGGTCCACGCTGGCGCGGGAGCAACCGACGATGCCCGCAACCGCGGCACACTGGTGAATGCATTGTTGCATCATTTCGCCACTCTCTCGGCTGTCGGCGGCGAGATGCGCCCCGGCATCGTCCATCGCCTCGACAAAGAAACCAGCGGCCTGATCGTCGTCGCCAAGAACGACGAATCCCACCGCAAACTCGCCGAGCAATTCGCACGCCGCGAGGTAAAAAAGAAGTACATTGCGCTCGTCCACGGCTGGATCAAGAAGGACTCCGGCACCATCTCTGCTAGCATCAGCCGCGACCGCGCTCGCCGCACGCGCATGACAACGCGCCATTCCGGAGGCCGCGAGGCTGTCTCTCACTACCAAGTCATACGCCGCATCGACTCCCCCTACGGCAAGTTCACGCTGGTCGAAGTCAAGATCGATACCGGACGCACTCACCAGATCCGGGTACATCTCTCGTCGATCGGCCATCCCGTTGTCGGCGATACCCTCTACGGCGCTCCGCGGGAAATACGCTCCCAGCGAGTAAAGCAAGTAACTGGGCCGACACTGTCATTGGCTAGGAACTTTCTTCACGCAGCTGAGCTGGAACTGGCGCATCCGCGGACGGGAGCCAAGATCGCTCTTACCAGCCCTCTACCCCAGGAACTTGTTGCTTTTCAGCAAGCAATCATCGATACGGCCGCCAAGCCCTGAGTCCAGCCAACAATGCGTGAAGCCGATTTGCCCATCACAGCTATAATGTTCTGCAGGGGTAGAAACCTTTGCGTACATCCTTAACCTTGGGGGCCGCGCTAATGTTATCGGCGCTGCTCACCCTTAACGCACCAGCCCAATCTGCACCAGACGCATCCTCGAATCCGTCTCCAGCAAGCCAGCAACCGGCCACACAACAGCAGCCTCCCGCCCCGGCAAGCGACGGCTCTACGGCAGATCAAAAACCGTCCGACACCCCGGCCTCCGATCTGACCACGATCAAGGCGACCACAAACGAGGTCAATGTTGTTTTCACCGTGACCGACAAGCATGGCCGCCGGATCACCGACCTCAAGCAGAATGATTTCCAGATCCTCGACGACAACAAGCCGCCCCAGGAAATCCGCAGCTTCCACGCAGAAACCAATCTCCCGCTGCAAGTCGGTTTGTTAGTGGACGCCAGCAATTCCGTACGCGACCGATTCAAGTTCGAGCAGGAATCAGCCATCGAGTTCCTCAATCAGACGGTTCGTCCGAATTACGATAAGGCGTTCATCGTTGGTTTTGACGTCACGCCTGAAGTCACTCAGGATTTCACTGACAGAACCGAGGCGCTTGCCCATGGCGTACATGAACTGCGCCCCGGCGGCGGTACTGCGCTTTACGACGCAATCTATTTCGCCTGCCGCGACAAGTTGATGAAAGCACCCAAGTCGACCCCGGTACGCCGCGCCATCATCCTGCTTAGCGACGGAGACGATAACCAAAGCCATGTCACGCGCGAAGAGGCCATCGAAATGGCGCAACGCGCTGAAGCCATCATCTATGCCATCAGCACGAACGTGAGCGGCACCAAGGGCGCTGGCGACAAAGTCCTCGAACGTATCGCCGATGCCACCGGCGGACACGCTTTCTTTCCCTTCCAGATCCGCGAAGTAGCCAACGCCTTCGCCGAAATTCAGGACGAACTGCGCAGCCAGTATGCCATTTCGTACAAGCCCGCGGACCTCAAGACCGACGGCCATTACCGTACGATCGAAATCGTGGCCAACGACCGCAAGAATCTCAAGGTTCGCTCGCGCCGTGGATGGTACGCGCCTTCCAACGGACCTTCGGCATCTGCCGGCTCCACTCCGAGTAACGTAGCCCGTTAGCAAGATCGCACATGCCTGGATACTCCGGCACTCCCCTACCGAAGAAGTTGGGCATCAAAGATGGCTTTCACGTTTGCTTGGTGGATGCGCCGAATGATGTGGGCGCGCAACTGAAGAGATCTTTAACCAAGTGTGAACCCGTCAGTGATGGCAAGACCCCGCTCGACTTCGCCATAGTCTTCAGCAAGTCTGCTTCATCGTTGACCAAAGACTTCAAGCGTGTCAGCAAGCAGCTCGCTCCCGCCGGCATGCTCTGGATCAGTTGGCCCAAGAAGAGTTCCGGCGTTCCGACCGACCTCACCGAAAACATCGTCCGCGAAACCGGCCTTGCCGCCGGACTCGTCGATGTGAAAGTCTGCGCCGTCACCGATGTCTGGTCTGGATTAAAATTCGTCCGTCGTCTCAAAGACCGTTAGGCAGAGCTCTAACCCACTGCGGCGATCAAACAGAAACTAAGAACGAGGAATATCTATGGTTCGCGTCGGACTTATCGGATTCGGTTTGGCTGGTCAAGCATTTCACGCCCCCATGATTCGCGGCGTCGAGGGTATGGAACTCGCATGCGTTCTTGAACGTCACACCAATAACGCCAAGGCAAGGTATCCCGAAGTCCGCATCGCGCGCAGCTTCGACGAGATGCTCTCCGACAAGTCGATCAACGTGATTGTGGTGGCAACTCCCAACGACACACACTTCTCTTACACCAAAGAGGCTCTCGAAGCCGGACGCCACGTGGTGATCGACAAGCCAATGACTCCGACGCTGAAAGAGGCGGAAGAGCTAGTGCGTCTGGCCAACCAGCGCGGCCTGCTGCTCTCGGTCTATCAAGACCGTCGCTGGGACGGTGCCTACGTGACAGTAAGAAAGCTGATTCAGTCGGGAGTGCTGGGCACGGTCATGGAGTACGAGACGCGCTTCGACCGCTTCCGACTCGATGCGAAGCCGGGCGCATGGCGCGAAGTGGCCGACTTTCCAGCGGCTGGCGTCCTCTGGGATCTCGGCCCCCACCTCATCGACGGCGCGCTAGTCCTCTTCGGAGAGCCCGAATCCATTTACGCCGCCGCGCTCTGCCAGCGCGAATCGGCGAAGGTCGACGACGCCTTCGATGTCATCTTGCAATATCCGCGGCTGCGGGCGACACTTCGCGCGCGCATCATCGCCTATGCACCCAGCCATCATCTCCTCGTGCACGGCACAAAAGGATCGTTTGTAAAGTACGGCATGGATCCGCAAGAAGAAATCCTGCGCAGCCCGAATTATCCCGATGGGCTCGACTGGGGCAAAGACTGGGGACTCGAACCGGAAAAGCAATGGGGAACCCTAAGCCGGGCCGGCGAAGCGCCGCGCAAGATTCAGACCGAGCGTGGCGACTATCGCGGGTTCTACGTTAATTTCCGCGACGCGGTCGAGAAAAAAGCTCCGCTCGATGTTCCGCCGGAGCAATTCCTCCGAACCCAGCGAGCCCTCGTGCTCGCGCACAAGAGCAGCCGCGAAAAACGAGTCGTGCGCTGGAACGAAGCGCCAGAATAATTGTGCTGTCGTGAGTTCCACCTTCTGTCCCAGGTCATGCTGAGCGGAGCCGGAGTGCAGCGAAGCGGAACTCCGGCGCAGTCGAAGCATCCCTACTGGGAGCTACTGCTGCGGGTCGGGTTTCATCACTCCGGAATGACACCGCAGTAATACATGAGCGTTGCACGGGGAAAAATCAGTTAGCATCTTCCCCATGCACGTGACCCCGCCCGGCCTGACTGCAGACGGCGTTCTCTCAGCCTTCAAGAGCGACGCACCCATTACTTTCCTCGGAATCGCAATCGTCACCACGGGCTTGGTAGCCGCGGCTTTCGCGTCACTGCGCCGCAAGCGCGCCTCACTCCTTGTCTACTTCGCTGCCTTCGCCATCCTCTATGGCATCCGCATGTGCCTCCAGACCACGACGGTGTATTACATCTTTTATGGGTGGGATGCCTTTAACCGGATTCGGTGGGCCATTAACTACATCGTCCCGATACCAGCATTTCTATTCTTCGATGCAGCCGGGTTTTTGCGACGGAAGGCAGAACTCGCCACCTACGCCATGCTCGGCGTGTTCGGACTTCTCGCCATTGCCACTCTCTTCACCGGACCCTCGAATCTCTATCAGAGAACGAACGACGTTCTCGTGATCGGTGCCTTGTTCCTTCTGTTCACCGAATCCGCTTATGATTCCAAGGTTGATCGCGATTTCATTCTCGCCCGTCGTGGACTGCTGATCTTTGCCGCGTTTGCACTCTGGGCGAACATCACTTCGGTACTGAAGCTCGGCCTTCCGAACGTGGAGCCAATTGGATTCGTCGTCCTGCTCGCCTGCCTGGGCTACGTCGCCGCCCGCCAGGCTCTCCGGCGCGACCAGCAACTGGCAGAGATCAGCAAGGAACTGGAAGTCGCCCGCCGCATCCAGCTTTCGATTCTGCCCTCGGAGTTCCCTTCCTCTGGCAAATTCCGCGTCGCCGCCCGCTACGTTCCCATGACGTCGGTGGCCGGAGACTTTTACGATTTCGTTCTCGCGGATGACACCCGTGCGGGTCTACTGATCGCCGACGTCTCCGGCCACGGCGTCCCAGCTGCCCTGATTGCGTCGATGGTGAAACTGGCAGCGACGTCGCAGCGCACACTGGCCAGCGACCCGGCTGCACTGTTATCCGGGATGAATGCTGCCCTGCATGGCAACACGCAGAGCCAGTTCGTAACGGCGGCTTATGTGTATCTCGATGCGCAACGCGAAGAACTGCGCTATTCCGCGGCAGGACATCCCCCAATGCTCCTCTTGCGCGACGGGACCGTTTCAGAAATAGCTGAGAACGGCCTGATCCTCGCCGCATTCGATTTCGCATCTTATGAAAGCAAGACGCATCGATTGAAGCCAAAGGATCGTCTGCTCCTCTACACCGATGGGATTATTGAAGCTGCCAATGGTGCTGGAGAATTTTTCGGGGCAGAACGGTTGTCACAGGTTTTGCGCGAGACCGCCGCAACGTCGGCGCACGAAGCCGCAGATCGAATTATCCGCGCCGTGCGGGCTTGGGCAACATCGCAAGACGACGATTTGACAGTATTGGTATGCGACTATGCTGCGTGAGCACTGAAGAAGAAGAACAAAATCACGAAAAGCGCAGGAAAAACCACCTGTCGACTTGGTGGAGAGTCATTGCATGATCTTGAGAGCACTCCTACGCGTCCACAAAACGCTCGCCTCGATCGGCTTGTGCATCTCGATAGCCTCGGCCTGGGCCGTCGCGCAACAATCTGAGGTATCCACTGCTCGCTTGCCCGTATGGAATAACAATTCACTGATCGACCTCCAGAAAAAAGGCGGAGACCCTACTCGTACCGGCGACGTCAAAATCGAATTCTACGGACACGATGCATTCAAGGTCACATCGCCTTCAGGTTTGACAATTCTCACCGACCCTTGGAGGAACGATGCAACGGGCGCTTTTCCGAAATGGTTCGTGAACGACTTTCCGGCTCTTCGAGTCGACATCGTTCTTTCCACTCACGCGCATTTTGACCACGATGCCGTCAAGCGGCCGAATGCGCTAATGGTGCTCGAACGCCTGGTTGGGCAATATAAGCTGGGCGATACAGAAATCACGGGCCTCGCCGACAAGCATCAATGTGAGTCACCGCCCGACGACAAATCCGATCGCACCTCGACATATTTCGAGACCTGTCCTCCAAGAAACGCCATCGGATTCGATAATGCAATTCAGATCATTTCAACCGGAGGATTGCGGATCGCAGTCTGGGGCGACAATCGCGGAATGCCTGATCCATCCCTTGATCATTACTTGAAAAATATTGACGTGCTCATTCTTCCGGTCGACACAGTTCTGACGCGCCCTGAGGTGGATGCAATCGTGCGGAAATATGATCCTAAGGCAATAATCCCAGCCCACTATTTTGTCGAGGGTCTGACAACCACCGCGTCGGGCGTCGAATCGGCCGACTCATGGGTGAATGAACAGGAGAAGGTTCATCATGCCGATGTGCGTCGGCTCGATGGTGCCGACTTGACCCTGAACTCACCGGAACTGAAGGGAAGTCATCACAGGATCTACTACTTCGGCAGCCACTTCGAAAAAGAATGACGATTGGAGCAAGACTGAGGGCTAACGACCAACGCTACCCGCCTGCCTTGAGCTCCTGCAGTACCTGCTTGGCAATTTCTTTCAGCGTCTCGAAAACTCCAACGCCTTGGAACGCCACGGCCTCCAGGACTGGCTCATTCTTCTTCCGCAGTTCGGTAGAAAGCATATCGACGGGCAGAATGTTAGGCAGGTCCCGCTTGTTCAGTTGCAGGACATAAGGAATCTTGTTGAAGTCGTACCCATGCTCCCGCAGGTTCGACATCAGGTTTTCCAGCGCTTCAACGTTGGCGTCCATCCGCTGTTCCTGCGAATCGGCCACAAAGACAATCCCATCCACGCCCCGCAAAATGAGCTTGCGACTGGCGTCGTAAAAGACCTGTCCCGGCACTGTGTAAAGATGGATTCTGGTCTTAAATCCGCGCACCGAGCCGAGATCGAGGGGCAGGAAATCGAAGAACAAAGTACGCTCGGTCTCTGTGGCCAGCGAGATCATCTTTCCCTTTTGCTGGTCCGCTGTCTTCTGATAAATCACTTGCAGGTTGGTCGTCTTGCCGCCGAGCCCGGCGCCATAGTAGACGATCTTGCAATTAATCTCCCGGGCTGCGAAGTTGATGAAACTCAAAGGCTTTCCTCAAATGCGGACACACCCTCGGGGGCTTCCGCTCCGCACATCTCACCTTTTGGAGGCTCGGGGTCTTTATATCATACGGAGGATACTCGCGGCAGGTTACTCAGGTGACCCCCAGTTCAAGCTCGTCGCTAGACTAGTAGGGAAAAACGAACTCCCAAAACAAACCGCGAATGCACTTGCCAGAATGGAATTTGCATTTCTCGGCGTTCTCAGCGGCCTTTCTCCGCGAACTCAGCGGCAAAAAGCTTTAACCGCAGAGGACGCAAAGCACTCGCCATGCGCGCAAAGGAAGCCCAGACATCAATCCTGCCCGTGCTTTTTGGGAAGGTCAGTGAGCCGCCGGAATCCGGTAATATCCGCCCTTTGCGGAAACCTTCAGCCCTTTCTTGTGGACAATCACTTCTATGTCGCGAAACGCCGAGCTATCCGTGCTCGGTTTCGGGTTGTAGCCCAGAGTGTACTGATTTCTAGCCTGAGAGGTCACCGACGCATAAGCATCTTCAATGGCATTTCGGGAGAGTTCGCTATACACCTGTCCGCCACCCGTCGCGAAGACATACTTCGGAAGGATGTTGCTGTACCCCTGTCCTTTTAACCGAAGCCTCCCAATCTGCTTGTAGAGCGGCAGGGCTCCCTGGCCTACGACCACTGCTTGTACCTGGATGTCGCGCGTCTGCAGCAATCTCAACACGTCCGCATAACTCGCTTTGCTGCCCATTTCCTGCCCATCGCTGATGACAAAAATCACTTTGCGTAATTCTCGCGGCCGTTTGCTGAGATCAAGCGCCGCCCGCAGGATTGCATCGTTCAATACGTGCGCCTCTCTTGGCGGGGTGATGACCGGCGGAGGCCCCGAAGTTCCCACAGGAATTCCATTCACCATCGGGGGTTGCGGTCCCAGTGGGCCCCCCAGGACCGGCGGCCCGTTGTTACGCCCGCGTATCAGCTTCATCTCATCGAGCGCTGCCGTCAATTTTTCTCTTTTTGCCGTGAAGTCCGCCACCTGGGTCACCGCACTGCTGTAGGTGTACAGTGATGCCTCATCGTATGGACTAAGTGCTCCAACCAGCGATCCGTAAGTTTCGTTCACCTTCGACAACGTCACTTCAGGTAACCCGGTGTTCAGTACGATCGCCACCGACAACGGGAATGGATCGCTCGTGAAATAGGTCAGCGTCTGCGGCTTTCCGTTTTCATTGACCGTGAAGTCTTTCCACGTCAGCCCATAGACCAGCCGGTTTTGACTGTCCCTCACCAGCACCGGAACCTGCACAAAGTTGGTCGTCACTCTCAGCTTGTAGAGAGGCTCATTGGGATTGACTTCATTTTTTGGCCGCGTTGCCGCATCCCCTGGCGCCACGCTTCCGGCCGGGACCGTTTGCACAGGTGGCATTGGTGGCGGCTGCGTCTGTTGTTGAGCACCCGCCGGTTTCTGCCCTGAGGGTTCAGTCGTAGAGGGTTCGCTACTCGATGACGAGTCCGGAGGCGCCGCATTCTGCGGATTAGCGGGCGCTGCTTCCGGTTCCGGGGTCGGCTTAGGAGCAGGCGGTTGCACCGTCGAGGGAGCATCGGGGATATCTTGCGATGACTGCTGTTTAGCCGGGGCCTGGCTTTGACTTCCAGCGGACTGCGCCATAGCAACTGGTACCGCAATCCCAAGCACAAGCAGGCCAAATCCAGCCAAAACCCGCCCAACCACTCCCTTTTCAGCCGTCATTCCTACCCCCACTTCAAAAAAACACTCCCACACCTTCTCGGATGCCAATGCCCTGCCATTTGGTGCATCTAAAGGTTCAGGATTAGACTAACAAAAAACTTCCCGCGAGAGTCCCGGATGCCGAAAAGCTTTATTTTCCCTGTACTTGTGTGCGCGTTGGTTGCGGCCGCGCTATGTTTCGTGCCGGCCCGCGCCCAGCAACCTTCCCAGTCGGCGCCACCCCAACAGTCTGAGGACAACCAGAAACCCGGCGAGACTCTTAAGGTCAACGTCAACGTCGTGCAACTCTTTTTCAACGTGAAAGACAAGCACGGCGCACTCATCCCCAACCTGACCAAGGATGACTTTCAAATCGCGGAAGACAGCAAGCCTCAAACCATCAAGTATTTCACCGCAGAGTCGAACCTCCCATTAACTCTGGGCATGATGATTGACGCCAGCGGCAGCCAACGCAATGTAATCGATATGGAAAAGGAAGTCGGCGGCGCATTCCTCAAGCAGATCCTCACCGATAAAGACGAAGCCTACGTCATGAGCTTCGACATCTCGGTCGACCTGCTTCAGGATTTCACCCGCGACACTCACCGCCTCCAGGCGGCTCTCAACAAGGCCAAAGTCAATGTCGACGTCACCAGCGGCGGCATCCCGGGCATGGGCGGCGGCCCCGTTCCCACCCGCAACGCTCCCGGCACTCTGCTCTACGACGCTGTCTACCTTTCAGCCCACGACATGCTCTCGCAGGAGACCGGCAGGAAGGCGATGATCCTACTGACCGACGGCCAGGACGAGGGGAGCCGTCTCAAGATCCAGGAAGCCATCGAAGCCGCCCAAAAAGCGGACGCCATCATTTACGTTCTACTCTGTGCCGATCGCGGGTTCTACGGTGGATTCGGTGGCTATTCCGGCGAAGGCGAGATGCGCAAACTGACCGAACAAACCGGCGGCCGCGTCATCAACGTAGGCAACAAATTCGACAAGCTCCGCGAAGCCTTCGATCAGATAGCCAACGAACTCCGCAGCCAATACAACATCGGTTACACCCCAACCAATCTCAAGCAGGACGGTACCTACCGCAAGATCGAAATCAAGAACAAACAAAACTACAAGATACAAGCTCGTGCGGGATATTACGCCAGCCGCGGCAACCGGGACCAATAGCAGTAAGGCAACAATCAAGTTCCGGGACGAAGCGCCGCAAAGGCCGTTCTTGTCGTGTTGCCTTGGCTTGATCGATCTAGGACTCAATCTTCGCCACGGTTTCGGAGCTCGCGGCAACGTTGCTTGACGATCCGCCTTTGAAGTAGCTCGAGCGAGCTGAGCGGCAGCATGATGGGTGGACTAGGATCAAGGTCGAAATTCGTCCAGCTTGGTACGAAAGAAAAAAGTGAGGAGGCCGTTCCCCGCGACCTCCTCACACCCCAAGAACAACAGGGAACAAAACTTATTTGCTGCGCAACCGCGCGCACTGTCGAAGCCCGTTCAGCAGTCCCACGACGCCGAAACACCCGCCCCGACACACCATTCCGACTCTCATTTGGTCTGTTCCAAATGATTGCGATCTCTGTGATGGTTTCCATTGGGTGGCGCGAAAGAACCCGCCTGACAGTTCCCAGAAAACCAGTGACATTCAGATAGTGCAGCCTGAGGCCAAAACGTTACAGTCACCCGCCGCAGCTGTAATGATTTGTTGGAACTCGATTGGATCAGGCGGTGGAGGCTTATGACGTACGAGTTGCTGTGGGACAAATCATCCCGTAAAAGCCCGTGGAAGAGCCGCCCTTCAGGGGCGGCGTTGAAGCTAGGAATTGGGCTGCTTTAGCCCCGTTGTCCTTCTTCTGCCCCAGGATCCGTGACTCGCATATACCAAAAAGGCCGCACCACTTCGGGTGCGGCCGCCAATAAACAACATCCCCCTAACAATATGCGGAGTCAGGCAAGCTGTCCTGCCGCATTGATTCCGTTGCCGATCCGCGGTGGCTTCAGAATCGGATTCCGCAGATTCTTCCATTCCCTTGCACGTAAGTTGTCATTGCCTTGTCAAAAAACTGCAATGCCTGTTGCTTCAGCTGGAACTCGATTACCGAAGTAGAGAGCAAAGATCCTTGCCCCTGCAACTTTCATTTGTCGCCCTGTATCTTTGATCACGAGTCCGCTCCGCTCGACGTGATCACTTATTGCCTGATGTTCAGTCTGTCCGCGCCGAACCTCGCGCTGCCGTTTTTGTGCGTAGTTGGATTCTGTCTCGGTGTTGCCACCTTTCTCCGTGGACTGCGATCGCGTCGTATCCGGGTTGAGCCGCCTGCTTCACTGGCGTCGATCTTGTGGGAAGCGAATCTCCGCATGATTCCTCCGTCCACCGGAGAAGTTCGCTCCCATCGGCTCGAGGAGATCATTCGCCTCTCCCCGAATCCCCTGCCGATGAACAGCGCAGAGATGACGCAGCAGCAAAAAATCGCGGCCGCTCTCGCTCGGGCCGGTACGTCCAACTCCACCGCCTGGGACCACGAGTCTTCCGGCGTAGCCGTTGAGGCAAGTGAGCCAGATCCGCTTGAACAAAAAACAGCACCTGCTCGGATCTCCCCTCAACTAACGCCCAGACCAAAATTCGTTGGCACCGGCCATCTGTTGATCTGGTGCGGCTTAGCACTCACTGTCCTAAGCTGCTATCTGCTCGTCACCTTCCACTAGTCATACGGCTCCGACGCCAAC
>DATFQQ010000303.1:0-2760 GCA_035264195.1 Candidatus Sulfotelmatobacter sp.
CGGTGCTGTCACCGAATGGCTCTTCATCGCAGGTAGCCTCGGCGTCAGGTCGGGAGATGCCAGCGACAAACCGTTTAGCGTTCGATTCGCTTTTCAGGGGGATTATGAGTGTTACAGGGATTTGTACGAAGCCGCTGGCGCGGCGGACGCTGCTGCGTGCTCGACCTCGAACAGATGGGTGCTTCTGACGTTGAGATAAATTACGGGTCACAAGGAGGTCATCCCTGTGACCCATCTACGTTTAATGATGCTGGAGGAACTCCAGCGTCGTAATTACTCTCATCGTACCGCAAAAACCTACACTCGAATCGTCCGCGATTTCGCGCAGCATTTTCACTGTTCACCCAACAAGCTTGGTCCGGAACAGATTCGTGAGTATCAGGCTCATCTGTTCCAAACGAAAAACCTCTCGCCAGCTACCGTGTCCCAGTACGCCTCGGCGCTCCGTTTTTTCTTCGTAAAAACGCTCCGCAGGCACTTCTTGGCCGAGCACATTACATTTCCCAAGCAACCTCGACGACTGCCAACTGTCCTTAGTCCCGAGGAAGTGGCCCGGCTCATTGACTCGGCCAGCAATCTCTTGCATCGCACCCTGCTTATGACCCTGTATTCCACCGGCATGCGCCGCGCGGAACTATGTCGCCTCAGGGTGAATGACATCGACGGCCGGCGCATGATGATCCGCATTCAGCAAGGTAAAGGCAGACGAGATCGCGAAGTACCTTTAAGCCCTAAGCTGCTGGAGACTTTGCGCGCCTACTGGCGTTGGATGACGCCCAAAACCTTTCTCTTTCCCGGTACGGTGAAACATCGCCGTGCCGATGTTCCTATTTCTTCCAACACCGTATGGTTCGCTTGTCGACAGGCCACCCAAGCAGCCGGAATCACCAAGCATCTCTCGCCGCACACGCTTCGCCACAGTTACGCTTCCCACCTGCTGGAAGCTGGTGCCGACCTGCGGACGATTCAGCTTTTACTGGGGCACTCCAGACTGGAGCACACCCTCGTCTACCTGCACCTCTCGCCGAAACATCTCCAGGCGATCACGAATCCACTTGATTCGCTCGAACTCTCCAACCTCGAGCAGGTCAAGCACCCACGGAGGCTGGCGAAAAAATGACCCGGCCACCCTTGGAGGTGGCCGATATCGTTCGCGAACAAGGGAATCGCTTCATCGAGAACCATAGCCGCTGGATTTATTGGACACACCGCAAGGTCCTGCAGGCCATCGCTTCGTGCCGCACTGCCATGCTGGGCGGCCATCGCGACCAGTGTTCTCGCTGCGGCTATCGTGCCATTTCCTATAACAGCTGTCGCAACCGCCACTGCCCCAAGTGTCAGAATGGTGCCCGTGACAAGTGGGTCGCGGCTCGCCAGAATGAGCTTCTGGCAGTGGCCTACGTCCATGTCGTCTTCACTCTGCCCCACCAGCTCTCACAGCTCATGTTGCAAAACAAAAAGGTGCTCTACGATCTGCTGTTCCGCGCCAGTGCAGAAACCCTTCTCGAAATCGCGCGTGACCCCAAACATCTGGGTGCGGAAATCGGCTTTCTCTCTGTCCTTCACACCTGGGGCCAGAACCTATTGCATCATCCCCATATCCACTGTGTGATTCCTGCCGGCGGACTAAAAGCCGATCACAGTCAGTGGGTTCACCCCAAATATCAGTTTTTCCTACCGGTCGGAATTCTCTCCAAAGTCTTTCGCGGAAAGTTTGTGGCCGGTTTAAAACGAGCTTTTCAACAGCACCGACTGACCTTCGCTGGAACTCTGAACCCGCTCGAACACGAGCAAGCCTTTCGCTCTTTTCTACGGACATTATTTCGCCAGAACTGGGTGGTCTATGCCAAGCCACCTTTCGGTGGACCCCAGCATGTCATCGCTTACCTCGCCCGCTACACCCATCGCGTGGCCATCTCCAATCACCGCCTCGTGGCTTTTCACGATGATCGGGTTACTTTCCGCTGGAAGGATTACGCCCACGGCAACAAGAAGAAGATGATGACGCTTTCCTCGCAAGAGTTCTTGCGACGTTTCCTACTGCACGTTCTGCCCCGCGGCTTCGTCCGCATTCGCTTTTTCGGATTCTTGGCCAACCGCTCTCGAGCGACTCTGCTTCCTCAGTGCCGGCTGTTGCTGTTGAATAACCCCAAGCCTCACATTGCAGTGAGTAACTCCTCTCCTGCCCCGTCGGCTATCTTCCGTTGTCCCATCTGCGCCAGTCCGATGATCATCGTTGAGACATTCCCCCGCTACAACGCTTCACCATTTACCATCCGGAGCCCGGCCTTTGATTCCTCCTAAAACCACATTCAACTCGGACCACACATTACGGCTTACCGCTCGTACAGCCTTGGTGTGCCTCACCATGCCTTCCTACCTGAATCTGTGGCTTAAGACCACCACCAACTCAACCAACATCGGTCCACTCTGCACCATTAATACTGCAGCGCCGCTCTTGGAATCCCGCACCCGGCACACAATCACGCCCACGAATACCCAAAGACCCAAGCAAACCCCATAGCCCCCCGCGTCCGCCGCAAACAGCCACCGGCTTCGTACAAATCCCCCTATCGCACATGCCCCGGCGAAACACGATCGTGCTCTCACACGGCTGCACGGCGCCGGCGCATTTGCGATAGGGGCCTAAGATTTAACGCCAATCGAACTTCCGACTGCGAAACTGTCCCTCGACACGCATTCTGCCTGTCATCCCAAACTCAGCAGATGATAGGTATAATCACGTCGTATCGGCATTGG
>DATFQQ010000304.1:0-6471 GCA_035264195.1 Candidatus Sulfotelmatobacter sp.
CACTCCGCGCGCCGAGTTCACCAGCTTCGTCCGTGCTTCTACCAGCGCAGCGCGGGCCCGGATCATCACTAGCAGGCCGGGGTGAAAGTGAGAAAACAGTTCACATCGAGAATGTTTGATCTTAGAATCGTGGTATGGCGATGGGCACGCGGAGGGAGCGTCAAGAAGAGTTCTGGATTCCAACCTGCACCTTGGCGCGACCGGACAGCCATCCCTTTTACCAGCGCTTGGAGCAACTGCTGGCCGAACACGATTTTGACAGATTCGTGGAAGGCCGATGCCGCCGTTTTTATGCGGCGGTGATGGGGCGGCCAGGCCTGGCACCGGGAGTCTATTTTCGGCTGCTGCTGGTGGGTTACTTCGAAGGCATGGATAGTGAACGGGGCATGGCGTGGCGAGCGGGGGACTCGCTGTCCATTCGGGAGTTGGTGGGGATTCCGCTGAACGAGGGGGCGCCGGACCACACGACCATAGCGCGAACGCGACGGCTGATCGAACTGGAGACGCATCGAGAAGTGTTCGCGTGGGTGCTGGGGTTGCTGGCCGATGCGGGACTGATCAGGGGCCAGCAGATCGGGATGGACGCCACCACTCTGGAAGCCAATGCGGCGCTGCGCTCGATCGTACGGCGGGACAACGGAGAGAGCTACGAAGAGTTTCTGAAAGGCTTGGCACGGCAGTCGGGAGTGGAGACGCCCACGCGGGAAGATCTGGCGCGTGTGGATCGGAAACGAAAAAAGAAGGGGTCGAACCGGGAGTGGGTCAACCCGCATGATCCGGACGCCCGCATCACGAAGATGAAGGATGGGCGCACGCACTTGGCGCACAAGGCCGAACACGCCGTGGACATGGAGACTGGCGCGGTGGTGGCAGTGACCTTACAGGAAGCAGATCGGGGCGACACCACCACGGTGAAGGAAACCCTGGCGGAAGCAGGCACTGCGGTGGCCGAACTGATCGAGCGAGAGGCCGAAGCCAAGCCACTGGCGAAGCCGCAAGTCCATCTGGGCGGGATCGAGGAAGTAGTCGCGGATAAGGGATACCACAGCGGGCCAGCACTGCAACAGATGCAAGCCGTTGGCGTCCGGACGTATATTCCCGAGAAAAAGCAAGCCGGGAAGCGGCATTGGGTGGGCAAGGAAGATCAACAGCGACTGGTCTATGCGAATCGACAACGGTGGCAGCGGCCGAAAGGCCAGCGGCTACTGCGGAAGCGCGGTGAGTTGATCGAGCGGACCTTCGCCCATTGCTACGACACCGGCGGCATGCGACGCACCCATCTGAGAAAGCACAATAACATCCTCAAGAGGCTGCTGATCCATGTGGCCGGAGCGAACTTGGGATTACTGCTGAGGAACCGGTACGGACTTGGAACCCCGCGAGGCCTGCAAGGGCTCTCGGTTACGCTTCATTTTTTTGTTTTGCTGATTGCCCGCGCTCTAGAATCCGAAAATCCGCGATCGATCGGCATGGGAGTAACCTGTCGGCACAAGGTGACGCCAAATTATCATCCACCTTTTCGTTCTCACTTCAACGAGTTCGAAGTCCAAAACCGAATTTTGACCCCGGGCTGCTAGCTCGCAGCCGGTTGTAGCGGCGCTGCAGATGGAAGGGATATGCGCAATCTTCTTCAGATTGAACGGTTCACCCCGCCAGGTCCGCCGTCCTTGGCGATTCAGAACTTCTGCGAACTCGCGATCACGGTAAATGTTCCAGCAGCCCATCGACCTCGGCGGCCACTTCCGGCTTCGTCTTTCGAATCTGTGCGATTGGTAATGGCCTGGCGAGAGCGAGCCTTAGAGTGGCGACGTCACGGAGGTGCACATGGACCTGGATCATTTCTTGGCTGATCAACGCCACATCCTCGATGAGCAGACCCAGAATCCGTTTTCCTTCGCGTTGTTCAACGCATGGGTCACGCCAGACACGTGGAAAATCTGCCGCCAGGGAAAGCAATTGCTCCCTTCAAGTGAGAAATTCTGGCAGAATGTTACGCTTGTTACGAATTTCTTCCTTTGTTATCAATTACTTGGGCTGTACGCAGCGTGGCTATTGAACTGCAGCGGCTGACCCGAACCGCTGGAAAGCGACGGGCGCTTGCCGGCTTGACGGCCGGCTCCTATGAAGTTTGTTTGGTCGTTGTGTATGTCAGCCTTGGCGCCGAAATCCTTTGCTGGAGTTGACGAAATGTGCCGGGTAATCGCATCGCCAATCGCCGGTTCGAAATCCGGGGACGTATTGAGCGTTTTCCAAGGCTGCTGGCCACTCCTTTTGTTGGTTTCCGCGATACCGAGGCTGGTCAGCGCTCAGCCTACCGTGGCTACAGCGGCCGCCGCTGTTCCAAATCCTGTCACTTCGACAACCGCCGCTCTCATGGTTCTGGGCGCGGACCCCGGTGGAGAAGCCGGCTTGACATACAGTTGGTCCGCCACCGGCCCGGCATCCGTCATTTTCAGCAGCAACAATACGAATGCCGCAAAGTCCACTACTGCTACTTTCCGACAAGCCGGTAACTATACGATTAGC
Source organism: Candidatus Sulfotelmatobacter sp. (assembly GCA_035264195.1). GTDB lineage: Bacteria > Acidobacteriota > Terriglobia > Terriglobales > Acidobacteriaceae > Sulfotelmatobacter. Next base: position 2,527 of record DATFQQ010000304.1, read on the forward strand.
GTTCTCATTAAGAATTCGAGTGGTGCGTCCGTCTCCAGTAACGTCGCGGTGACGGTCAACCCGACGGCTTCGAGGGTTACGATCAATCCTTCTTCAGCAACCGTTATGGTCAATTCGAGCCAACAGTTCACGGCGGTGGTGGTAGATCAATTTGGGAACACGATGGCGCCGCCCGCCAACAGCACGGGATGGACCGATCTGACAAAAACTCACTTGCAATCCGCTTGCCCGCCCGATTATTACAATGGAATTAACTATCCTTTCTACAGCCTCTGCCCGTACGTGATCAACGCCTGGGACGGAGCCACTGCCGACACCAAGCGCAATCGTATGATCATTTGGGGTGGCGGCCACAACAACTATTGGGGGAATGAAGTTTTTTCGCTGAATCTGAACGCCAACCCGCCAAGCCTCACTCTTTTGACCGAACCCAGTGCCTTCGCCAGCGGTTGCCCGGAAGCGAACCCCGATGGGACGCCAGTCGCCCGCGAGACTTTCAACGGCCTGGTTTACCTGCCTATACAGGATCGGATGCTCTCTTTCGATGGCGGCAAGGCTCCGTGTGGCAGCGATTCCGGCCATACCTGGGATTTGGATCTTTCCGCGACTCCTCCGATCTGGCATGCACGCGATCCCGTGAATGGCTTTAATCCGGCGCCGATCGCTGCGGCTGGGAGTGGGTCGGTAACTGGTTCGGCATGTGACTATGACCCGAATTCTCAGGCTGTTTACTGTGTATGGAGCGGCATCTACGAACTTCTCCGGTATTCTTACATCACCAACACATGGAGCCAATTAACGGGCTATAGTTCTACGCTTGTCCCGCTGGGCTCCACACCGGTGATTGACCCGGTGCGAAAGCTGATGATCTTTATCGGAGACGACTATCACGTCGGTAACCCCAAGGTGATGGCCATTGACATTTCACCGGGAAGCGCGTACATCGTGCAGGATTGGACTAACTTGGTCACCGGTTGCAGCGGGCTCGCTGGGGTCGACTATCCGGGTTTGGCTTATGACTCGGTTCTGGACAAGATAGTCGGCTGGCCGGGTACTGGTAATACCGTCTACATTTTCGACCCGGATACAAAAACCTGTACAGCACAGACCTACGCAAACGGACCAACCAACATAACGAATAATAATGGTGTCTTTGGACGCTTCCGATACTTCCCGTCCCTGAACGCTCATGCAGTAGTAAGCGATGCTAACGTGGATGCTTACTTGTTGCGGGTGAGTTCCGCTGGCATGGGGTGGCTGGTGAATGGCGGGGGACACATATCCGGGTCGGGCTCATTTACCGCAGGCACGGTGGCCGGCGGACCCTATATCATTTCGGCGACAGTGGGTGGTGTTACAGGAACTGCCACTGTCATGGTTGGGGGATCCGGTCCCCCGCCGTTGCTGCAGATTCACGCCGATGCCACGGAAGTCAGCGGGGTGAGCAACGGTTCCACCATCACTCCCAGCATCGCCCCATCCGGACTGGCGGGGACGGTGGTGGTGAACGGCAGTGGATCGGTCAACTATGCGGCCGGAGATGTAGGCAACGGGGTGTATTTCCAGAATTGCTGCAGCAACACTAATGACGCCTACTATCACTTCACGGGCACCGGAGTGGGCACGGCCTTCAAAGTCAGCCAGGGACAGATCACGTTCTCCCTCAAGTCGCGGTATAGTTTTGCGCAGCGGGCGTCTGGCGCGGCCGCACCGCGCTATGCCTTTGATGTCCGGGACGGCAACGGCCGTCATCTTTTCTATTTCACCACCCAGGTCAATTCCGGGGTTCTCAGTTTCAGTTACCTCGCGGCGGGTACTGGCGCATCTTACTACGTACCACCAGGTACGGAGGACATTCTGTTCGGCAATGGGGTCATTCTGAAGGTGACGATATTGTGGCAAAACGGTGTGGCAAGGCTTTATCTGAATAACAATATTGCCCAGTCTGCAACCTCCACTTTACCGACTCCCAACTGGTCGGGGGCTTCGGTGTTCGACCTGGGGGCGTTCGAGTACCAGGCATCTGGTGGGTTCAACGTTTCCGATGATATCATCGACGAGTTTACCGTCACTGGGCCGGGTGGTGGCGGCGGCGGCGGTACCGACACCACGCCGCCGATGGTTTCTTTAACAGCTCCGACGAATGGGTCAACGGTAAACGGAACGGTTACGGTGTCGGCAAATGCGACGGATAATGTGGCCGTCGGGTCAGTCCAGTTCCAACTGGATGGGACCAATCTGGGCGCTGCGGTCACTGGTTCAGGGCCTACCTACAGCACTAACTGGAACACGACTACAGCCCTCAATGGCACACACACGCTCTCTGCGGTTGCCCAGGATACGTCGGGTAACACAGCCACCAGCACCATTTCCGTGACGGTCAGCAATATGCTGCCGGCACCGACAATCTCGTCGGTCCAGGCGACTTTGATCACGTCGTCAAGGGCCACGATCACCTGGACCACGGACCAGGCTTCGAGCTCGCAGGTGGCCTATGGGACGACGACCGCTTATGGCTCGACGATTCCACTGGTGTCGACCTTGGTGACGTCGCATGCGGTGAATCTAACCGGACTGAACGCGTCCACGGTTTACCACTTCCAAGTGCAATCGGCGAACTCGCAAGGCAATCTTGCCAGTTCGACGGACTATACATTCACCACGGCGGCAACGCTGCTGCAGATTCACGCCGATGCCACGGAAGTCAGCGGAGTAACCAACGGTTCCACCATCACTCTCAGCATCGCCCCACCCGGACTGGGGGGGACGGTGGTGGTGAACGGCAGTGGATCGGTCAACTATGCGGCCGGGGATGTAGGCAACGGGGTGTATTTCCAGAATTGCTGCAGCAACACTAATGACGCTTACTACCACTTCACCGGCACCGGAGTGGGCACGGTTTTCAATGTCAGCCAGGGACAGATCACGTTCTCCCTCAAGTCGCGGTATAGTTTTGCGCAGCGGGCGTCTAGCGCGGCCACACCGCGCTATGCTTTTGATGTCCGGGACGGCAACGGCAATCATATGTTCTACTTCCTCACGCAGGTGAATAACGGAGTACTCTATTTCACTTACTTGATTGCCGGTACGGGACAGTATTATTGGTTGCCACAAGGGACCGAGGACAGCGTTTATGGCAATGGGGCTATTTTGCGGGTGACGATGTCGTGGAACAGCGGAGTGGCGAATCTCTATCTGAATGGCACGTTGGTGAAATCCACGACATATACCACGCCGACTCCCAACTGGTCGGGGGCTTCGGTGTTCGACCTGGGGGCGTTCGAGTATCAGTCATTTGGCGGGTTCAACGTTTCCGATGATATCATCGACGAGTTTACGGTTCTGTCGCGTTGACATGCGCCGGGCGGCGCACAAGATGAGCACGTGTCCATGGCCAATTCATAGTTCAGGCGGCGATGGCGGTCTGATACAACCGTCGACAGTGCTTCTGCCATCGGTAAAAACCGATACGGATTGGAGATTCCGACCCGTCAAGACCTGGCTCTGGCAGAAGTCCGTTCAAGCTGGCGTGCGTTCGATAGTAATGTTGGAACTCGAGTAGCTTTGCCTGCAGATCGGCCGTGCCCCAGAATAGGATCCGATCCAAGTACTCGCGTCGAATTGTGCCGATCATCTGCTCTACGAACGGATGCGAAAGTGGGACGTAGGGAACGGTCTTGATTTCCGCCACTGCAAGGACTCGAAGATTGGCTTGCCATCGATGAAATCGATACAGCGGATCATGATCGGAGCTGAGGTACTTTGGGAGACTTTGCCCGCGGATCGCTCGTTGGAACATCCGGCACAGCGCAACGCCGTCATGATGCCACGGTGGGCGCCAACCCGACGATGCGACGTGTAAATGGGTCCAACACCACCAGAACCCAGTGTGTTGTCAAAGTGGCCGATTGCGCACCGCAGCCAGTCGCAACTCCACAAGCTGTC
>DATFQQ010000305.1:0-3566 GCA_035264195.1 Candidatus Sulfotelmatobacter sp.
CGGTAGTTCTGTCCGGCCACCGGGGGCGCACCGAGGACCGAGATCCTCTTGCCCTTGCATGCCTTGCAGCGCTTTGGCTCGTTCTTGAACTGTTTGTCGTGGAAGAACAACTGCTCCCCAGCCGTGAAGATGAAGTCGGTCCCACAGTCAATACACTTCAGCACCTTGTCCTGAAATTCCATTGAGGATGGCTCCTTCAGCCCGTTTTCCGTCGCGCCCACTCGCGGGGAAAGAAACGGCGGTGGAACAACCGAAAGACAGGTCGTTTACTACTCCCCCTCTTGTACTACCCCTTGGACTCGGCCCTGCCACGCGCCAGGAACGGTGCGTGGGTTACAGATTATCGATATATGCCGGGGAACTTTGAAATTTGAGGTCCCTGCTGCAGCTCAACAAAGTGGGGGGCCCGTTGAGCAGAGCCGCTCCGGGACGGAGCGGCCCTTTCCTGCGTTAATCCTGTTCTTTACGTGTCTTTTTGCGTGCCCGTTTACGAGCAAGGGCAGCTTTTACACGCTTCTTTTCGCCGGGCTTCAGGTAAAAGGAGTGACGCTTAACCTCCTTGATGATGTCTTCCTGTTGCACCTTGCGTTTGAAGCGGCGCAGGGCGTTCTCTAACGACTCGCCCTCTTGCAGCCTAACTTCGGCCAAACTTACACACCCCCAGACTCGTCCTGATAGGACCGAATAGTTATTACAGGGATTTGACCGCAAGTCAAGTGGTGGGGTGGCGAATTTCTTGACGTCTTTCGATTAAAACGAGCTTTTTGTGGGTCGATTCCGACGTCATTGACGGATCGGAACGAAACGGAAGAAAGAATAGGGATAAGACAGTTGGGGCGGCCCAAGGAGAGATGCCAGGCGATCTAGCCGCTCAGCTTTCCGCGGAGGACCGTTACCGAGGCCTTTGGCAGCGTGACGGATCGCGTTCCAGCCGCGAGCGTTTTGGCCACAGGTGGCAGATCGGGATCTGGATGGCCGTTTGGTCCCTCGGATTTCCACATGTATTCGTCGCTGCCGAAAGCGACCATCGAGATTGATCCGGAGAACGATTGATAGGAATTGGTCGCATTCTCAAACGCGATCTGAATCTCGTGCGAATTAGATTGGTCTTTATTGATCAGCATCAATGAGCTCAGACCGTCCGGGCGCGTCACTGCATAAGCGGTGATCAGCGTGTGTCCAGCTTCGTCCTTGAGGTCGCATGCTGCGGGATATAGTTTGTGCACTCCAGCGCGGTGCTGCACCCATTCAAGGTTGATCAGGCGGCTGGCGTGATATTGCGAGGTGAAGGTTTTGACGTTCAGTTGCTCGTCAGCGACGTAGTTTCCGTAGGTGCCAAAACCGCGACAGCCCGGGCGAAGCGGTTCGGGCTGAATTGGCGAATGATAGTAGACGGCGCCGCCAGCCGTAAGGAAGGCTCCCACGCTGTCGGCAAGCCAGAGTGCGGCGAAGATGTCGGACATTTGCTGCGCGTTGCCGTAGGTGACGTTGCTCTCGGTGTTCATCATGGGCACATTTGCAGGCAGCCCGTCGTTACGCCAGACGTCGAGGATATGGCTGACAAGCTGCGGCTCGCGGAAAAGATCAGCCCAGACGATTTCGCACGGCGGGAAGGGATAATGCTCGAAGCTCACGAACGTAAGATCGGAGATGCGATTGCGCTCTTTTAGGTAATCAAGGAAGCGTCCGAGCCAGGAAGTGCGCCCTTGCGCATCGGGCCAGACCTTGATGTCTTCGTTCACGCCTTCGAAGACTGGGCCGCCGAGTTTGAGACTGGGATCGACCTTGTGCATCGCAGTCGCGAACTGCAGGTAGAGCTCGGCGTAATCTTCCGGCAGCATGTACTGACCGTCGGGTTCCTCGCCCATCTCGACATAAGAGATCGGATAGCCGCGTTTCTTTAGGTACGCCATTTGCGCAGCAGCATCGTCGGGCGTGCCGTAGAGCATTGAGACCGGAATCATCGCCGGCAAGTTGTTGGTGATGCCGCTGGTGAAGAATAGATCGAGTCCAGTTTGATCGCCGTGACTATCGAGGTCGGACTCAGAGTGCCAGGGATCGATCGAAGAGCAATAGGTCGCGGTTTGATTCTGGTCGGGACGATGTTGCACGAGATCGACGAGCTTCCCATCGTTCGTGAGCGTGCCAACATAGACTTCGTGAATTGTGTAACCGACTGAACTCCTCGGATCTTTCGGATCATGTAGCGGAGTTTCGGGGCAGGTGGATTCGGTCATCCAGATGCGGAGAAAACGGACTGGTATGGGCGCCGAAGCGAGAACGATGAACGACTTTTTCGCGCTGTTGTTGTTGATCATACCGCTTGGGAACGCCGTCCAAATGCCCGCAGTCGGCTTATCCATGGGATGATCGCCAGTCCAGTATTGGACTTCGTAAGATTTTGCGAATGGCATACCCCATTCAATTTGGATGTGGGATACGGGCTCGACCGATCCGAGATCGATAACCACCCAGTGTGGATGTGCGGAGTCGGGTTCTCCTGTGAATTTGCTCGCGAGGTACGGATTGCTCTTCCAGAACGTCTCGGGGTTTCCGTCTGTGATGCGGGAATAACCGCGTTCAGCTCCACCGTTGCGCGTATGTCCACGGTGCGGGAGTGGATATCCGTAGGAGTGCCGGATCGGTTCTTTCAGCTCGGTGCTGCCGGTGAAATATCCACGCTTGTTCGCAGCATCGCTCCACGTGCCGTTAGGATTCCAGTGCCAGGCGCCGATCGAAAGCTCGGTGTTCTGGCGGTAAGTGATCGGTCCCCATCCGGCCGAGAGGCACTGCTTGACCATCTCGGCTGTGTAGATTTTCTCGACAACGTCGTGTGACAGGATGTCCATTGAGCTGCCGAGCGCCTGGTCGGGATCGAACAGGATCGGAGCTGCGGATGTGGAAACGCGTACTGTCGAGATTGAGTCTGCTTTTGCTGTCGAGGTGGTCGCCGATCGCAGCGGAAGAGGCAACGCTGTTATTGTTGCGGCGGCGCCTGCCGCTCCGAGGAACTTCCGGCGGGATATCCTCAAGTTTTTCATGGGAACGGGGAAGTATAAAAGAAAGCCAACGCGCCAGGGTTCAGAGTTCCACTCGATGAAAATGCTGGTTGTCCTGGCGCAAAAAAGGCCCGGCGAACTTTACTCGTCTCGACAGTCGAAAGGCGGGTGTCCGCAGATGAGATGGTTTGATCCTCCAGCCTAATAGGTGAACTTGATCGCCAACTGAACCTGTCTTGGCGCGTAGGCCGCGTTCGGTTTCATGAAATTGGCGGGCAACTGATAGTAGCCGGGATAGGGTGCGAGGTTCGGTTTTACCGAACTCTGAACGAACGTGCTCGCAGTAGTAATCATTCCATTCGAAGTGATGGCCACTCGCTGGTTATCGCGGTTGGTGAGATTAAAGGACTCAGCCATCAGACTCAGCTTGTAGCGTTCTCCGAAGCGGATTGTTCGCGTCACCCGCAGATCGGCCGTGGCATAGTCGGGGCCGGTGAAAGCGTTGCGAGTGTAGCCGGGGAGACGATCGTTGAGATCATTCCCATCCTGGTTGGGATCGCCGATGAC
>DATFQQ010000306.1:0-20894 GCA_035264195.1 Candidatus Sulfotelmatobacter sp.
AGCGATCGGTCGTCCGCTGATCGCGGCATTACTCGCCAAAGGATACGCGCTAGTTGCTCTGACCCGTTCTCCAGAAAAAGCTCAGGCTTTAGTGGAACAAGGCATAGAACCTGCGATCGCCGACGTATTTGATCCCGATGCGCTTAAAGGGGTTGTCGGTCGCGCTCAGCCTGAAGTCGTGATTGAACAACTCACCGCCTTACCGAGAACCTATACCCGTGAGTCAATGAATGCGGCCGCCGCCCTCAACAATCGCATCCGTTTGGAAGGGGGCGCCAATGTGCTGGCAGCCGCGCAAGCAGCGGGTGTGCGGCGTTACCTGAGGCAGTCAGTCGCATTCTGGGCGATTCCTGGTCCTGGATTGGCAGATGAAGATACGCCACTGGCATTTGATGCCTCGCCTGCAGTTGCAGCAGGTGCCCGCCAGATAACTGAGCTTGAGCATCACTTACTGGGAAATCCCAAGATAGAAGGGATTGCCCTGCGTTATGGCTTCTTCTATGGACCCGGCACCTGGTTCAACCCCGATGGCGACGTTGCCCGACAGGTGCGACTGCAAGAGTTTCCGGTCGTCGGAAATGGCGAAGGCGCCTGGTCGTGGCTACACATCGAGGACGCGGCGAGTGCCACCGTTGCGGCGGCAGAGCGAGGCAATCCGGGGGTCTATCTGATCGCGAATGATCAGCCTTTAGCGGTGCACGAGTGGCTCCCGGCGTTTGCTCACTGGCTGAATGCCCCTCCGCCGCCGCATATCCCCGCTAAGGATGCTCTGAAAGAAGGCGGGGCGGATACGGTTTACTACGCGACGCAGATACGAGGCGTTTCAAATGCCAAGGCAAAACGCGAACTGAACTTTCGGCCGCGACCGCTGGAGTGGATCGCTGACACAGTCGTGGCTCGCGCCAGTTAACAAGTTGGAGTAACGACTGGCAATGATCGGCTGCTTTCACGTAGTCGACGGGTAAATTCTGTCCATTCGCGTATATTGCGACCCGCGCTCGATTTGAAGGGGCATGAGCAGGATCGCACCTCCACCCTCAATCCTAAGACTCCATTATCGATTATTGTTTGTTGACACTATCCGAGCCGCTCTTAACCCCCAATGAGTGCCACATAGGGAGTTGTCAACAGTTGACAACTCCGCACTACGGCATGTCGCTGTATTCCGAGCCTCCATGGGTGCATCGGTTCGATCTGAGAAATAGCGCTGTAGCCGGACAAGATTTTCCACCTGAACGTCTCTTTGATCGAATACAGCGCTCGCCCTGAAAGAAATCCTGGGCGTTCCCGCTAGTAGTAAGTGGGAGGCATTCGACGAGGGGCATCGAAAGGTTCTTGGCTCTGGGTGGCGGGAAGCAATCAGTCTGGGGAGGGTCCCGCCGCCTGATGAGGACTGTGCCAGCTTTGACTCAAACGAAGAAGCCCACCTAAATCAGAAAAGTGAGGATCAAACCTATGACGAAGAATAAGCTTGCTTTCTTGACTGTATTGGCCGGGGCGCTTCTATCGTTGCCCATGGCTCATGCACAAACCTGGTCCACCATTGCGACTTCATGTTCGCCCGGCAGTGACAGCATCGGTCGCTACGCCTACAGCAACGGGACCTTTGAGTTCTCGGGTTCCAACACCGGAATGATTAGCACCCGTTGTCAGATCAACAATCCATTGCAATCCGGTGTGCCGAAATGGAACACTCTGAGCATGGGGTACCAGGACCCCGACACCACGTTCACAGACTACGAGGTACAAGTCTTTCTGGAACGTGTCCGCAAGACAACTGGCGCCCACCAGGTAATCGCTTCCGTCGACAGTAATCAATACTCCATCTCCGGGCCAAACATCGGGAAGACTCCATTCAACCATACGTTCAACTTCACGGACTACGTCTACTATGTTGGCATACGCGTGAACCGGAACGACTCGGTTGCGAACCCGACTGTCTGGTTTGCTTCGCTGAACTAGCAGTTTCGCGGGCCGGGGTTAACCATGACCGCGCCGAGCGGCGGCAAGGTCATGCTCAGCCTCGGCCTGTACTTTTTGGCGCTTCGTTTCCAAAGCAGCCGGAACCTTCATTTTTCGCCATTCATCGACGCTCTTCTGGAACCATTCCGCAGCAGAAGCAGAGCGCCCAATCTGCATATAAGCGGAACCCAATCTCGAGCAAAAGAGCGCATATCCCCAAGAGTATTTTGGAATATTGCTGCCCGGGACGGCGGCTATGGTTTCTTCGGTAAGTGCCACGGCCGTGGCCTGGTCCCCGCGAATTGCCTTGATTTGGGCCAGTCGCAAGGTGGACCCTGCAAACCAGCCTTGAGCGAGAGCCTGCAAGCTCCCTCCCTGGAAGGCCTTGGACGAAGCCCTGACGCGCTCCAAGGAGGAAGTCGCTTCATTCAGTCGTCCAACTGCGATCAGCCCCTTGCCGCTCAGTCCATCGATAGCCAACATCCGGAGGCCAAGCTGCTGATTGGAAGGGTCCGCTTTCAAAAGGTTGGTCAGGATGTCCCTCGCCTGCGAGAGATTAGTCAAAGCGCGCTCGGCTCCATTTGGCATTTCCACCAGGCAAGTGGCCGACCGACTGAGAGCAGTTGCCCGATCCGCCAGGGCGACCCGGTTCGCAGGATCGAGCCGCACCATCGATTCCGCAATCTCGCCGGCCTTGTCAAACGCTTCGACTGCTTCGGGTAGCCTGTCCAGGCCCCGGTTTTCGGGAAGCCCCAGAAGATCTCCTATGTGGCCGTAGGCCATCAGCAGCGAACGCTGATAACCGGTGTTGTTGGGATTCTGCTCCACCAGTTGTTGCCGAATCGCCAACGCGCTGCGATAGGACTGCTCCGCCCGGGTGAAATCCCCAGAGGCCTTAGAAGCAAGACCGAGACTGATTTGAGCTTCGGCAAGGGAGTCTTGACTTTCGGGGCGGGCGGGGTAGGCGACCACCATCTGGCCTGCAAGGCGAACCGCTTCCTGCGAGTGATTGAGCACCTTATCGAATGCCGCCGGATCCATGTAGAACCGCGCCAAGTCGGAATTGATATCGATTCCGAGCTGCAAGGCTGTCAGGTCGGTGGGTCGGGCTGCGATGACCTCGTACGCCAGAGCTCGTGCGCGATCCAGCCGCTTGGCCGCTTCCGTCTTTCCGGTGGCAGATTGCGCGTTCCCCATCTTCTCCAGTGTGGCCGCCAGCAGCAGTTTCGCGTCGATGTCCCCTTTGGCAGCCAGTGGCGTGAGTAGCGACTCAGCATTGCCATAACTCACCATGGCGGCGTGCAAATCTCCCAGACTGCTGTTCAGAGGATTTCCCTGCACGTCGCCGATCTTTCGATACCCGGCGGCCAATTCGCGTATGAGCTCCGGATCGCGCCCCGCGTCGTGCCGTAGGTTTTCCAGGTAGCGCAGCGCCGTACTGATGATTGCTTTGCGAGCCTCGGTGGATCCGGGAAGGAATTCAATGCGGTCATGCACATCGAAGATGAACGCATTGGCGAGGCGGCGAACTTCCTGAAAATGGCGCTCGGCGCGGCGAGCCTGATAGAGCGTGGTGCCGATGCCAGCAGTGGCCACCAACAGCACGAGGGCGGTTGCCAAGCTGGCGACACGGTTGCGGCGCACCAGCTTCGATACGCGATAGACCAGCGTGTTTGGCCGAGCGCTGACGGGACGAGAGAAAAGAAATCGGCCAAGGTCAGCATCCAAGTCCGCGGCAGAGCTGTAGCGGCGTTCCGGCTCTTTGCGGAGCGCGGTGGCGACGATCAGGTCGAGATCGCCGCGAAGCTGACTGCTTGAAGCGCGGTCTCCCCGGACTGCTGCGCGCGCGCTGGGAGGCGGCGGGTCGGTTTCGCAGATGGCGTGTTGCATCGCAACTGGCGAAAGGTTCTCAGCCGATTGTGCGCGCTCGTCGCTTAGCAACTCGTACAACACTAAACCGAGCGAATACACGTCGCTGCGGACGTTGAGCGGCTGGCCCCGTACCTGTTCCGGACTGGCATAGTCGGGCGTCCACAGACCCGCACCGGTGGTGTTGGCAGTGTGCGCTGCAACCGCATCGATGAAGGCCGCGATACCGAAATCCAGCAGCTTCGGGGTGCCGGAGGAATCCACAAGGATGTTGCCGGGTTTCACATCGCGGTGGATGACAAGATTCTCGTGCGCATAACTGACGGCCGAGCAGATCTGCCGGAACATGGCGATACGCTCGCGGATGCCGAGACTGTGTTCGCGGGCCCAAACGGTAATCGGCTGGCCATCGACAAACTCCATGGCGAAGTACGGAATGCCGTTTTCTGTTCCACCATCCAGAAAGCGGGCGATGTTGGGATGTTCGAGGCGCGCGAGTATCTGGCGCTCATTGCGGAAGCGCTCGCGAAGCCAGTCGAGATCGCGCCAATCGGGCGCGACTTTCAGCGCTACTCGCTTGAAATACTCCGAATCGTCACGGCAGGCTTCGAACACAATGCCCATGCCGCCGCGGCCGATTTCACGCACGATACGGTACGGACCGAAAATTCGTCCGGCCCAATTCGATCCACCGGCGGCCCTGACGGCGACCTGTTCCACGACGGCGGCGATGCGTTTTCCGGCGGAGCCCGCATGGCGGAGCAGATCGCGCAATTCGCTGCGTAAGGCAGGATCTCCGGTAGTTTCGCCTTCGATGAAACGTTCTTGTTCTTCGCCTTCAAGAACACTCGCGGCGTGAAAAAGGGATTCGAGGCGTGACCATGATTCGTTCATAGTTGGGGCGACTCCATAGCCTTGCCCAGCCAGGCCTCGGCCATCTTCTGTTCGCGGCTGACTGTGGCCGGGGAAACGGCCAGCAGTTCCGCGATCTCTTCCACGTTGAGCCCGCCGAAATAGCGCAGTTCAATGACGCGTGCCTGGCGGGAACGAAGGGCGGCGAGGCGTTCGATGGCCTGATTCAGCACAAGAAATTCGTCGAGGTCGCAGGCGGCGCCGATTTGCAGGTCGTGCAATGAAACGGGCGGGATGCCGGCGCCACGTTTGTCGGCCTGTGTGGCGCGCGCATAATCGACCAATACGCGGCGCATCACCTGCGCCGCGAGGCCGAAAAACTGCTTGCGGCTCTCGAAGGCAAGTCCGGCCTGCTTGGCCAGGCGCAGCCAGGTTTCATTTACGAGGGCGGTGGGTTGAAGGGTGTGCGCGGTGCGTTCGCGGCGAAGATAGCCATCCGCAATCTTGCGCATCTCGCCGTAGACAGCGGCGGTCACCAAATCGAGCGCAGCCCGGTCGCCGCCAGCCCATCGAACCAAAAGGTGGGTAATCTGCTCAGGACCATCGGTGGCCATGGGAAACGGCTCCACGACGAAAATTAGATCAGCAGTATACTCCGGGGCCTGGTTTCGAGATGGTCGATGCGGGCGATGCGGTTCGCACAATACTTAGGCACGTCTCAAAGAAGTCAGCCCGATACCGTTCCTCGGCGCGCGCACTCTCAAAGTTGAAGTCCAGAGTTTGCGAAACCTCTCCGACGGTTAGATCATCGGTTTCGCGCTCGATGCGCGCAGACCAATCGTCGATCGCACCACAATGGAGCACACGACCAGGAATCTGTTTTTCTCGGGTCTCGCAAAATGCCCGTATAATCTCGCCCGATGGGAAGTTACGAATTACCCTTTGGCATTGACCGGTCTGCCCTCCGTCTCGACGGAAAAGATCCTTATCTGTGCCTGCACTTCGTCATCGTGTACTGCCGCGATCAGGAACGGAGTATGCGGTTTTTCGTCGACAAGCTGGGCTTTCGCGTTGTCGTGGACCACAAGTTCGAGGATGGCCTGCGCTGGATCGAAGTCGCACCGGCCGACGGGAATGCCAATCTGGGGCTAGCTCTTCTCAAGCCGGGTGATGACGCCAACCGGCTGATCGCTTCTGAAGCGCGCGTTTGGTTCGTTACAGAAGATGTCCAGCGCAAGTACGAAGAGTGGCTCGCTCGAGGCGTTGAATTCGAATTTCCACCTCAGACTCCCGTGTGGGGAGGCATCCACACTCGCTTTAAAGATCCTGACGGCAACTGTTTCGGCCTGGCCGGCTTCGACGAACTGACACGCGGCGTCGAGCAGCACCGTCTCGCTCTCGCGCAGAAAATCGAAGCCGAGCGCCGCGCCGCCCAGGAAATCGAAATTGCCAAACAGGTTCAGGCGCGGCTCTTCCCGCAGATTCACCCTGAAACCCGGACTCTCGAATATGCCGGCCTCTGCCTGCAAGCGCGTCAAGTCGGCGGCGACTATTTCGACTTTCTTGATTTAGGGAATCGACGTCTTGGTCTCGTGGTGGGCGACGTCTCCGGCAAGGGAATCGCTGCCGCGCTCTTGATGGCCAACCTGCAAGCGAATCTTCGTAGCCAGTGTGCGATTGCCTTCGATCAGCCTGAGTTCTTTCTTCGTAACGTGAATCGGCTGTTTTACGAGAACACTATCGACAGTGCCTATGCCTCGCTCTTCTTCGCCGAATACTGCGACGACTCGCGCCACATGCGCTATGCGAATTGCGGACATCTCTCAGGCCTCATCCTGCACCCAGACAATAGCTGCCAGCGTCTCGACTCAACCGGAACACTGCTTGGACTCTTTCAGGATTGGGATTGCTCGATGGTCGATTGCAATCTGGCGAAGGGCGATCTGCTCGCGCTATATACCGACGGAGTGACCGAAGCGAGCAACGGAAATGGTGAGGAGTTTGGAGAGGAACTGCTCATTGAGAGACTGCGCCATCATCGCAACTTGCCTTGCCAGGAACTGGTCTCTGAGGTGGCGGACGACGTCCGCAATTACAGCCCGCAAGAGCAGCATGATGACATCACGTTGATCGTGGCAAAGGGGAAGTAAGGCAAGGTTTCAAAGTTTCAACGTTTCAACGTAAAACCCGCGGACCTCGATTGTTTTTCAACTCTGAAACTTTGAAACTTTGCCTTACTTGTGGGGATCGAACTCCCACTTCACAGTAATTGTCTCTTCCGCTGCCGCGGGCGCATACTTCCACATCTTTACCGCCTTCATCGTAGATTGGCCCAGGATCGGGTTGCCGCCCAACAGTTTCACATTCCGGACTGCGCCGTTCGGCGCCACCTGTACTTCCACTCTAACGACTCCGCCAATGTAGAGCTTCTTCAGTTGATCCGGATATTCGGGCTCCACGCGGCTGATCACCTTGCGATCGCTTTCTTGCGCGAGGCTCCTTTCCGCCCCCATTCCAACAAAGAAACTGCTGATCAGAATCGCCCCGATGGGTAGTGCCAAACCAACTCTCTTCAACCGGCGGACTGCTTCTCCCATGCTCGACATGAATTCCCCCTCGCAATCCGACTACGGCAGATCCAGGCTCAACTGATACACCTCTTGCGTGCTGCGGTCGCGGACGAACATCCAGGACCCATCCGGAGTCCTACCACTCCAGAGGCCCAACACGCCCGGATACCGCTCGAAGTTTCCGACTTCAAATACGAGTTCCGGTTCGGTTGCTCCCACCTTTAAGCGGCGAATCGCTTCTGCGCCGGTCACAAAGTCGTCGAAGTAGAGATATTGGCTGTCCGTCGACCACGACGGATACGCCACCGACTCGGCCTGTTTCAGCCACGTCGTCCATTTCTGGCTTGTGAAATCAAACAGCATCAGCGTCGTTCCATCCGGGGACATGGCCACGATGTATCGCCCGTCCGGCGACCAGCGCGGGCTGAACAGGCCGGTGGATCCGGGAAGCGTCGTGAGTTTGTGGGTCTTGAAATCCATCAGCTGAATCTTCAGACCGTTTTTGTCGTGGCTGTAATCGCCAAACATCAACTGTTCTCCATCTGGAGACCAATTGGCATCTATCTGGCTTCCCTTATCCGGAAACATCTCGTGGGCATCGCCGCCGATGGCGGAAACCAGTGACAGCCTCCACGGCTCGCCCGCCTTCGTGCTCGCGTAGGCGATCTGTTTTCCGTCGGGAGACCAATGGGGCAACGCAGCTCGCTCGGAATCTGTCGTCAACTGCACGCGCTCCGAACCATCCGCACGCGAACGCCACAGCGTCCCCTCGGGAATTGACACGTAAGCGATCCATTTGCCGTCGGCGGAAAAGTCAACGTCCGTGGCGGACAGTCCTGGAATGAGAGGCACAAACTTCTTTTTGCGCGCTTCGTACTTCACCACTTCCACAGTTGGTTGAACGCCAATGGCCCAGATCTTTTTGTTGTCGCGCGCCAGCGACGCATTCCCGAATGACATCGGACCATTCGTGATTTGTGCAGGAGCTACACTCTCGCCATTCTTCGATTCGGGGAGGGCCCAGAGAGTAGACACTATGACTGTCGTATTCGGCAGAGCCTCGCTCGCCTGGAAGATGTAGTAGCGTCCATTCGCCGTCCAGCTGCCGCAGCACGCGGTCGAGCTGAAGGGCCAATCGGCAAGCAAAGCATGCGCCTTCGATCCGTCACGGCGAACTTCCCATAAAGCAGTCGCATTCTTCTCAGTGTCACTCACCGTAAATCGAATTCGTTTTCCGTCTGGCGAGAAGCGCGGGGCGAATACCGATCCGCTCGCCGTGTAAATCCTGTGCGCCTGGCTGCCATCGCCGCCCGCTACGAATAGGTCGGCGTCCTTAGCGAACACCAACTGCTTTCCATCAGACGACCAGCTGGCGTCGCGACCGTTCAAGTCACCCACGCGCGTCGGCTTTCCGGCAGCAACTGGCAGCGTCCAAAACTCGCTCTCTCCAGAGGTTTTCGACGTTGACGACACCAGCAGCTTCGATTGATCCGGAGAGACATCGAGCGCTTGCAAGCTCGCGAACGGGCTCGGCAACACCGAACGCTCCGATCCCCGCAGCACCACCTTTGCGATCATGCGGTTCGCTTCCGGCAACTCAGTTACAAAGAGACTGGAATCGCCTGACAAGAGATTTGTTTTGCGATAGCCGTCATGCGTGATCTGCGTGATCGCCGTGACCCGCGGCGTTGTCCCGCTTGCCGCGCCCTTCAGATCAATGCGAAGCGTGCCCGCGATCATGAACAAGGCGACGATCGTCAAAATGGACAAAGAAATTCTTGTTTTCATATTGAATTTCCAGGCTCGTTCGAGCGCTACCACAAATGTTAGGCGTCAACGTTTACGCACAAAACCGAAAAGGAACTTGGAAGATTACGGGAGTAATGCGGCGAGACCTTAGAGTGATTAGCAAATAGCGCGACCCCTCTTCTGTGCACCCAAAGTAATGTCATGCTGAGCGCAGCCGGAGTGCAGCGAAGGCGGAACTCCGGCGGAGTCGAAGCATCCCTACCCTAGAAACAACTGTGGCGGGAAGTAGAGAACCGCAAGCTCGTTATGCAGTCACACACGACCGCGCTCGCTCCAACAACAAGTTGCGCTCCCGATCGTTCCTGGTCATCGACGCGGCTCGTTCGAACTCGCTGCGCGCCTCAGAAAGCCGCCCCAGCCTCTTCAACAAATCGCCTCGGACGCTAGGCAGCAGGTGGTAGCCGCGCAACGCCGGATCGTCCTTCACAGCCTCGACCAGTTCCAAACCGGCTGCCGGGCCGCGAGCCATCGACATGGCCACAGCACGATTCAGTTCGACCACTGGAGAAGGTTCGATCGCCGCAAGCTCGCCATAGAGATCCACGATCCGCGACCAGTCGGTCTCGTCTCCAGCCGCAGCACGGGCATGGCATGCAGTAATCGCAGCCTGAATCGTATAGGAACCGCGCCTTCCACCGAGCTTCTCTGCACGGTCAAGTGCCGCCAGGCCGCGCGCGATCAGCAGTCGATCCCAACGCGTTCGATCTTGATCCATGAGCAGAATGGCCTCCCCATCCGCATTGACCCGAGCCTTGGCACGCGACGCCTGAATCTCCATCAACGCGACCAACCCGTGAACCTCTGCTTCTTTTGGAACAAGCTCCGCCAGAATTCGCCCGAGCCTAAGCGCCTCCTCGAGCAGGGCGGGGCGCATCCAATCGTCTCCCGCTGTGGCAGAGTAGCCTTCATTGAAGATGAGATAGATGACCTGCAGAACCGACGACAGGCGCGCCGTAAATTCGGCACCTCGCGGAACTTCGAAGGGAACATGCGCATCGCTGAGCGTCTTCTTTGCCCGGACGATGCGCTGAGCCATCGTCGGCTCTGAAATCAGGAACGCACGCGCGATCTCGTCGGTCGCCAGGCCTCCCAGCATCCGGAGTGTCAGCGCAACCCGTGACTCCATGGAAAGTACGGGATGGCACGCGATGAACACCAGGCGCAGCACGTCATCTCCAATGTTGTCATCCATAGCTGCTGCGAGATCAGGTACCTGCATCTCGCGTTCTGCCATTTCGCGGCCGAGGATCTCGTGCTTGCCGTCGGCGAGAGTGCCGTGGCGTAGGTAGTCGATGGCCCGGTGTTTTGCCGTCCCCATGAGCCATGCGCCTGGATTGTCTGGAATGCCGGATTCCGGCCACTTCTCGAGTGCGACGACCAGGGCGTCTTGCGCGAGTTCTTCGGCAACGCCCACGTCACGGACGATGCGAGTCAGCCCGGCAATCACCCGAGCCGACTCGATCTTCCAGACGGCTTCAATCGCGCGATGTGTCTCGGTAGCAGCCACCTACCGATGACATCATTTTCTAGGCTTTCAGCGCAACCTCACGCTCGCCGTGAGTTGCGCAGGGCGCATCGGTAGGATCATAAATCTGCCGTAGTTCGCACTCGCCTTCTCCGGCAAATTTGAGGAAGTCTTTCGCCATCTGGATCGCTTCCTCTTTCGAATTCGCCTTGAGGATCGCGAATCCGCCGACAACTTCCTTCGACTCGGTGAACGGACCGTCGGTCACGCTGATCTTGGTCCCGTCCCTGCGCACCCGCGCGCCGAATGCCGTCGGCATGCACCCTTCCGTGGCCAGCAGCCAGCCTTCTTTGAAACCCTGTTCGACCACCTTGCCCATCGCGGCCATCTCTTCTGGCGATGGCGGTGTGTTTCGTTCAACGTTCTTGTAGATGCTGAGGAATCTCATGGTTTTCTCCTTGAATGGATTCGGTTTGTGAGCCGGGTCCCGACAGCCATTTGCCTCGAATCACCCTGGCTCTATGGATGCGTCGAATGAGCAATCGCCATATCGACAAGAAATCCGGAAAAAGTTTCAAAGCTTGTCATTCCGAACCGCGAAGCGGTGAGGAATCTGCTGTTTGCTGGCTGAGGCACAGGCCTTACCTTTTGGCCGCCATCTGCTCGCGTAACCGTTGATCGCGCTCCTTCGCCTCTGGAGTCAAGTTTTCGCCGAAGTCTGCCGCTTCGAAAAATGGACGAATTTCCACTTCGGAATCCTCGCAATGCGGATTCGGGCAGCGCTTCAGCCATTCCACAGCCTCTTCCATCGAGCGCACTTGCCAAATCCAGAAGCCCGCAATCAGTTCCTTGGTTTCGGTGAAGGGTCCGTCGATCACGCTGCGCTTGTCTCCCGAGAACCGCACGCGCTTTCCTTTTGATGAGGGCCGCAGACCGTCCCCGGCCAGCATAATGCCAGCTTTCACCAATTGCTCGTTATATTTCCCCATCGCATCAATGAGTTCTTTGCTGGGCAGAACGCCCGCTTCGGAATCCTTGTTCGCCTTTACGATGACCATGACTCTCATGACTTGCTCTCCTCTCGGGTCGGCTTTGAACTGAACCAACCTCTAAATGAACGTCGATTGACGAGCGGCGAGATCGACAGGATGGGATCTTTATTTAGAAATCTGCGCTTCCCGTAACTTCGCCCCGATCCAGGCGGACGGAATTCCCTCGACCACAAGCACCACCGGGTACCAATGAGGTCCTAAATCCTTATTCCAGGTCGCCACCGCACCCGCGGTACCAATGAGCATGCCAATGGCGGCGCCCAGTAGCGCATGCCCCATCGGGCGGTTGGGCGCCAAACGCGCTGTGATGTAGCTGCCGAAGATACCGTAGAGCGTCCTATAGGCGGTCGCCCACACAAACAGCCCGTCCGCCATCCTCTGCCCTAGCGCAGGATAGATGCCGAGTTTATGCAGCACGACGTCAGTGCCGATCGAAAGAATTACGACGGCAAGAAATCCCGCAACGATCGCCCAAATGCTTCGTCCGAGGCTCCGCGAAGGCACCAGAGTTGTCTCGATTGGAGTCGCCGGCTGACTGGACATACGTTCTTCCTTGAAAGAGATTGACTTCCTGACGTCTCCCTTTAAATCAAAGAACTCCACCGTGTGCGATGCGCGCACGGCTTCGGCATCTCCGAAGATTAGCATCGTCGTGGCCTTGATGCCCTTCACCTCCGCCGACCAGTCGTATTTTCAGCACGCCTACGGGTGCACCGCCGCTTTGAACCGTCTCTGGCATGCGCACCTGTCCGAACACCGGGGGAGCCATAAAGATGAGGCTGGTGAGCAGTTGAGCATAGAAATGCATGCAAGTTCGTCCTCCTGTTGATAGTCGACCCAGGCCGCCCGAAATCGACACGCCGTTGATAAGAAATTGAAAGCAAACCCACCCTAAGCCCCTAGGGCGAGGCCGGGTTATAATGTCCCAAGCCTTGCCGTAAATCCGGCCGCTTAGTAATCCGGCACTTCAATCGACATGACAGACGCGATCAAACGAAAATTGCAGGAAGAGATCAACGCGCTCGAACACGAGTTGATCCACGAACTTCCCAAAGAAATCAAGAAGGCCGCCGCCCTTGGCGACCTCAGCGAAAACGCCGAGTACCACATGGCCAAACAGCGTCAGGAGTTCGTCAAAGCGCGTGTCCGGCAACTTGGTAAGCGCCTCGCGGAATTGTCCATGATCAACATGAACAACATTCCCAAGGACAAGGTCGGCCTCGGATCGACGGTCAAGGTGTACGACAACACCAAAGGCGAAGAAGTCGAGTACAAGCTGGTCACCAGCGAAGAATCAGACGTAGCAGCAGGAAAGATCTCCACCACCAGCCCGATCGGCCGAGCACTTCTAAATAAGAAGGTAGGAGATGAGACAGTCGTTGTGACCCCCAACGGCAAGCGCGAACTCGAGATTCTCAGCCTGAGCACCATCCACGACGATGTCGGCGAAGAGCCGAAAGAGGCGCAAGCGTAGCGAGATCCTTCGTTCATTTGGAATTTAGAGAGTTGTTTGTCATTCCGAGCAGCGAAGCGGTGAGGAATCCGCTGTCTGCCGGCACCAGAACAGCGTCCCGACTTGGCCACGGCGCGCGGCGCGTGAAATAATGTCCGACGTGCAAAACTCCCCCTTCAATCCGCGGTGCCCGGCATGACCGCCTCCTGGACCTCCGCCTTCGGACGCGCTTGCGGAGTCCTTCTCGACACCATCGTCTGCTGGCTCGCACTCTCGCGCATCAATCCCAACGTCCTGACCTTCTTGGGACTGGTGGTCAACACCTGGGCTGCGATCCTGTTCGGCTCGGCAAATGCCGCTAATCAGAAGCGTATGTTCATCTACGCCGGACTCGTGATTATCTTCTCCGGCTTCTTTGACCTAGTTGACGGACAAGTTGCCCGCGCCACCAACCGGGTAACGCGCTTCGGAGCGTTCTTTGATTCAGTCGTCGATCGCTATTCCGACGCGAGTCAGTTTCTAGGTCTCCTCGTTTTCTTCGCCCGCGGTGGACGCTTCTTCTACGTCGTCCTGACGGCATTTGTAATGATCAGCGCCATCATGGTCAGCTACACCCGCGCACGAGCCGAAAGCCTGATTGGTTCCTGCCGCGTCGGATTCATGGAACGCCCGGAACGCCTGGTGCTCGTAATCCTCGGAGCGCTGTTCAACCGGATGGCGCCGGTGCTCTGGGTGATCGCAGTCCTGAGCACCATCACGGTAATCCACCGCATGCGCTACACGTGGACGAGAACGCAAGATCCGCCCGTAGCGATAACCCCAGGCCAAGCCGCCTAAACAGCTCGTGTAGGGACGGACGCACTCGCCCGGCCGTGGTTTCGCGGATCGCGTTTGAGTACCAATCAAGCCCCGGCTGATGACCGGGGCTTTAGTATTCTGGCGAAACCAAAGCTTCTGTGTTCTTCTTCCAGAGGAGCGTTGTCACCGATTCCCGTTCTGCGAATCCCACCTGCTATCCTATCGGGTCGCGTCTGAGGTCCGAGGTCGGCGGTCCGAGGTCCGACTCCCGGGGATTAACTCTTGCCCACTAATCCAGTCTTGGTCGTTCACGGCGGCGCTTGGGCCATGCCCGATGACATGGTCGACGCCCACATCCACGGCGTCAACAATGCTCTGGCTGCTGGATGGCGCGTGCTCGAACGCGGCGGTTCGGCGCTGGACGCCGTCGAAGAGGCCGTCGTCATCATGGAAGACGATGAGACCTTCGACGCGGGCCGTGGCAGCTTCTTAAATCGGGACGGAAAGGTTCAGCTCGATGCGCTCATCATGGACGGCTCCACGCTCCGCGCCGGCGGTGTGGGATGCGTCGAGCATCTGCGTAACCCCGTCCGCGTTGCACGCAAGATTCTGAGCGAGAGCCCGCATGTCTACTTCGTAGGAGATGGTGCTGAGAAGTTCGCCGCCGAACACGGCGTCCCGCTCTGCAGAAACGAAGAACTAATCATTCCGCGCGAGATCGAGCGCCTGCGCAAATATCAGGAAGAACTCGCGCAGCGAAATGAAACGCAGGATGGCAACGATCTGTTCGCCGCCAACGTCGACGACGACGTGACTATCTCTCACGATACCGTCGGTGCCGTGGCGCTAGACCGGAATGGCAACATTGCAGCAGCCACCTCAACTGGAGGCACGCTGAACAAGGCTCCCGGACGTCTCGGCGATTCATCATTGATCGGCTGCGGATGCTACGCCGACAACCAAAGTGCCGCAGCCTCCACTACAGGCTGGGGCGAACCGATCATGAAGCTCGTGCTCGCTAAATGGACTGCGGACCGCATCGCCGCTGGAAACTTGCCCGAGTGGTCCGCTAAGGAAGCAATGAATTACCTGAAGCAGCGCGTCAACGGACACGGCGGCATCATCGTACTCGATCCCCAAGGCCACTTCGCCATCGCCCACAACACCCCGCGCATGGCCTGGGCATGTCGGACGGTTAACAAGCAGGACGCCGGCGTCGTTCGCGAAGGGCAGTAGATCGGACCGCGGACCTTCGACCTCAGACCTCCGCCTTTTGACCTCAGGGTCCGACTCAACAGGCGACCTGTTTCTTGTCCAAATGAATAGCAACACGGCCGGGGCCTGATCCAGAAGGTCCGAGGTCCGACCCGCCTACAGCCACCCTTTAGTTCTTGCGATCCTCGCTGCTTCGACGCGGTTGTTCGCGCCTAGCTTGCTGATCGCTTCAGAAAGGTAATTGCGAACCGTGCCGTCAGAGAGTCCAAGTTCACTCGCGATGTCGCAACTGGCCATGCCTTCTCCAGCCAGTCGCAGCACCTGGCGCTCGCGGTCGGTGAGCGGATCCATCTCACCCCATGCCTCGGTGGCAAGTTCGGGATGAATCACGCGCAATCCCTGATGCACGCGCCGTACTGCGTCGGCGAGTTCTTCGGCGCGCATGTCCTTCAACAAGTAGCCAGACGCTCCGGCTTCGAGCGCGCGGCGCAGATACCCGGCGCGCGCAAAAGTCGTGACGATCACAACGCGCGTCCCTGTGCGGCGCCGCTTCAGTTCAGCAGCGACGTCAAGTCCACTCATGTGCGGCATCTCGATATCGGTAATGAAGACATCGGGCTTGGTCGCGATCACAGCGTCGAGCGCTTCTTTTCCATTTCGCGCCTGAGCGATAACGGAGATATCGCCCTCAATCTCCAGCAGCGCCGCGAGCGCCCCGAGCACCATGCCTTGGTCTTCCGCCAGCACGACACGGATCGTCTTGCGGCCTTCTTTTGCGTGCTCTTTGGCGCCTTCTTTGGTCAGTGGATTCATTGGCTGATTTCGCTTTTCACGCGAGGCTCCTTCAGGGGAAGCGTGATGACGAGCGTGGTGCCAGATCGGTTGTTGCGCTCCAGCGTGCCTCCAAGCATCTCCACGCGTTCGCGCATGCCGCGCAATCCGTTGCCTTCAAGGCTGACAAATCCCTGTCCGTCATCTGCGATCTCAAGGCGGCACGTGCCATTGTTCTGTTCGAGGCGGAGCCGGCAATTCGTCGCCTGCGCATGACGCACAACGTTCGTCACTCCCTCGCGCACGGCGAGCGAGAGCACACTCTCCTGCATGGCGGGAAGTTGCAGGCCAGTTGAGGCATCACACTGCACGCTGACGCCAGCAGTCTCCAGCGTTGCTTTGGCGTGTGCGAGTTCCGCCACAAGCCCTTGAGCGCGATATCCGCGAATCGCGTCGCGCACTTCGGAAAGGGCCTGGCGGGAAATCTCTTCCACTTCGCGGATTTCTTTGCCCGCGCGCTGCGGATCGCGATCGATCAACTTGCCGGCGAGTTCGGACTTTAAAGTGATCACCGACAAGGTGTGCCCCAGCACGTCGTGCAAATCACGCGCAATGCGCTCGCGCTCGGCGACCTTGGCCAAGTGTTCCACTTCCTCGTGAGCTTTTCGCAGCTGGCGATTCATGCGATTGCGCTCGGCAAAGAAGGTGTTGCCTGCACCGATGACGATCGGAAACAGCGCGGCATAGAAGAGGACCCAGCCATCGACATGGCCGAAGCCAGTGATGCGCAGCAGCAATCCTTCCGCCGCACCAATCCCGCCCACGATCAATAATCCCGCGACCGCCGCCTTCTTCGAGTCCACGCAAAACGGAACCATGGCTGCCGCAAAAATGAAGAACGTGCATGCGCCTGAATTCCAGGGCATGAAAATCACGCCCAGCAAGAGGATGCCCCCGATGTGGACAAAGACGCTGGGATTCTGCAGAGCAAAGAGTCCGAAGTACAGGAGCAGAAAAACGATCGCGCCAGCGATGTCGAAATTCCATCTCCGGGAGCTCACATGGTTGAGCACTGGGTCCACGAAAAAGAAGCCCAGATAAAACACCCAGAGAAGCGGGCTCCATCCGTGGTCGGCATCTTTGAAAATCGTGTTCCATGGCTTCAGCTTCCATGGACTCCCGGTCCCCCAGCTCTCTCGACCAACTGGAATCAGCGGCATGGGTCTATTTTCGCCCCGAGTGTCAATTTCGGCCACTCCGCACAACTGGCCCAGCGCCATACCAGATAAGGGTCGCAGCCGGAATCAAAACAAGCAGCGACTTCATTCCGCCATATAGCCCCACGACGCCAAGCAACATTAGCAGGACCGACCATCCCATCGACTTTTTCCAATTTGCACTCATGAACAAACACCAGGTTTCAGAGTTTCAAGGTTTCAGAGTTTCAATGATCAGAGCCCAGTGGGGTTTCGATTGTTTAACTTTGAAACTTGAAACTCTGAAACTTTGCTTATCCATACATCTTTTCCTGATCGCGCTGAAAACCAATGCGTGCGATGCCCAGGCAAATCATGGTGAAGGCCGCAAGAACTTCCCAATGCCCCGTTACAGATTCATGCGTGCCTGCTCCCACCACTCCAAGTGCCAATTGCGACAGGTGGTACGGCGGAAGCACCAATGCAATCTGCCGCACTACTTTCGGCAAAAACATGAATGGCACCCATAGTCCACTGCAGAACGACATTGGCAAATAAATCAGGTTGATCACAGGAGGCGCGGAGTTCGGGCCAGCGAAATATCCGACAGCGAGGCCCATGGCGGAGAACGGCAGCGATCCCACTACCAGTGTTCCGAGCAGCTTCACGAGCATCCCGATCGGCATCCGGACTCCACCGAGCGTGATTCCAAGCGCGAACAACGCAAGAACGATGATGGTGCTGAACACCATGCTGGTCACCACCTTAGCGACAAAATACGCAAACGGCGGCATCGGACTGGCACGTTTCACCTGCAGCCAACCAAGACCACGATCCGAAGCTAACCCGGCCGCGGTTCCAAACAGCGACGCACCCATGACGCCGAACGTTCCATAAGTTGCGATCAAATAAGTCGGGACTGCGGTCCCACCGATCGCCTCGTGCGCATTCAACACGAGCCCGAACAGAATGTAGAACATGATCGGGAAACTCAAGACGGAGAGCGTGTAGACGCGCAGCCGTAGATTTTTCAGAAACTCATATTGCGCTTCTTTCAAATAAATGGTCGCTGTGTGAGCCTGAGATCTCCGAATCTGCGGATTGGTCAATGTCACGGTGGCGGTGCTCATAGTTTTTCCTCAATGTCGGTCGGCAGTCAGTGCGAGTTCCCATTTTTCGAGGCTTCCTGCGTCAGGGCCAGGAATGCTTCTTCCAACCCTGCACTGGTGACCTCAAGCCCTGAAACCGAAGCGTCGCGGGCGAACAATTCGCGGAGAACTGGTTCCGCCTCCGCAGTGTGAATCTCAACTGCTTCGCGGTCTTCCCTCACTTCGGTAACGCCCGCGATTCGGCGCAGTTCACCGAGTGACACACTCGTGATGCAACGAATTTTCTTGCCTGCAGTTTGCGCCTTGATTTCGCCTGGCGTTCCCTCGGCGATGATTTCGCCCTTGTTGATGACCGCAACGCGATCCGCCAGCGCATCCGCTTCCTGCAGATAATGCGTGGTGAGAAGAACCGTTTTACCTCGCCGCACTAATTGGCGGATCTGATCCCACAACATACGTCGCGCTTCAACATCGAGACCGACTGTGGGTTCGTCAAGAAAAAGCAGGTCAGGATCGCCGCAGATTGCCAGCGCAAAGAGCACGCGCTGCTTCTGGCCGCCAGAGAGGTCGCCGAACTTCCTATTCTTCAGGTTCTCCAGCCCGGCAACAGAGAGGACTTCCGCGAGGCCCATCGGCTTCTCGTAATAAGTCGAGAAGAGATCGATATGCTCACGCACGCGCAGAGTCTCGGGAACTCGTCCCACTTGCAACATCGCCCCGGTGCGCATCCGGTTTTCGGGATTCGTTGGGTCTCCGCGAAAGACTCGCACCTTGCCTGCGTTCGGCTGAAGCAGTCCCAACAGTAGTTTCACGGCAGTTGTTTTGCCAGCGCCATTGGGGCCAAGCAGTGCGACGACCTCACCGGCACGCACCCGGAAATCGACACCGTTCAGTGCCCGCACTGCGCCGTAGTTCTTGTTGACCCGTTCAAGGCTGGCGACGACCGGGCTTAAACCCGGAAGCTGAACACCGTGGATTTGTTCCAAGGCCGCGCTCATCTTCAGTCCCTCCGCCGCATCTAGCGGCTCTTGTAAGAGCCGTGTCCCGCGTGGTGATTGCATCGTCGCGCAATCGGCCTTGGCAAACCAGTGCCATCCATCACAGAAACGCCGTGACAAATGTCATTTGTTCAGATACTGTTCTCACGCGGTTTAACACCCAAGCGGGAAACCTACCCGAGGGAAGGCCGAAAAGCAGGGCTTCCTAGGTAGGGCTCAGGCTGAATTTGGAAAACGGATAGCTGCTGTTACGAATTCCGAACAGCGACAAGATCTCCACACCTTCTAACTCCTCGCACTGCATGCCCCATTTCGGTGCATACGCCCTAAAATCTCCGCTAAACATGCTAGTTGCAGCGTGTTCGGATTTCGTAACAAGTTTGGTCACCTATTTTTTACGAGAAGTCAAAGACAATGAACGCCGCCTTTGGTATGATTCCGTCACTGTTTTGAGGGCTTCCCTAAATGCTCCCAGCTGGAAAGAGCCTTCGCACACTTCGTGAAAAGCTCGGCCTCACCATGCGTGACGTCGAGAACTCGAGCGCAAGGATTGCGGAGCGGTACCGCAATGAAGAATTTTCCATTCCTCCCAGCCGTTTGTCTGACATCGAGACCAAAGGAATTCTTCCCAGTATTTATCGCCTCTACACCCTGTCGGTGATTTATCGCCGCGATCTTCGTGAACTGATGTCATGGTACGGTGTCGATCTCAATAACACCGCCGCCGATCTGGGTCTCGTTTCGCCGCCAAAATCGCACGTTTCCGATGCATTGGCTGGGCTCTCGTCCGTGCAGGTTCCTGTGCGAATGGATCCTGGCTTCGATGAGCGCCGCACCACAAACCTCGGCCGCATGGTAGAGCAGTGGGGACTCGTGCCCTTCGCGTATCTCGCGCAACTGGCGAACAGTGAATACACCTACGGCTACGTCGGCACGCAGGATTTCACGATGTACCCGATCCTACCGCCGGGAAGTTTCATTCAAGTCGACGAATCGCGCAACCGAGTGGTGGAGGGTACTTGGCGCTCGGAATATGAACGTCCGATCTACTTCGTCGAGACACGCGATGGCCACACCTGCTCCTGGTGCAGCATGCGGCGGGAGGAAATCGTTCTGCAGCCGCACCCGCTATCGCCCGTTCCGGTCCGTATTCTGCGGCACCCTCAGGAGGCTGAGGTCCTCGGTCAAGTGGTGGGAGTGGCTATGAAGTTGACCGAGTGGCATGCTCTCGATTCCGCCCCAAACTCGAAAGTGCCTGCAGCACTGAACTAAGGTGGCTAGCAGCGGGGCCATTCTGGCGCCCCTCGGGCACTAAATCTTCAAGCTGATCTTGCATCTTCTCGGCGTACTTGTAACCTTCAATTCCGCTACTTCGGCACGATTCGTTCAGATCCTGTTCCAGGGTGGCCAGCGGTGTCCGCAGAACACCTGCAAGTATTTCTGAATGAGCCGCTTTCAGGGCGCGCTCGGACGACTCCTGCCCGTGGACGACCTCCATTCCCCAATGCTGGTAGCGCCCATGCGCGCGACGGAGAGACGCCAAATAGGCCAGTTTGGCTAAAAGGCCGGAGATGGCCGAAAGAGTCGTCTCTCTAACGTCTTGTAGTGCCGATTTCAGGGTCATTTTTGTTACGAATTCCGAACAAACCGAAGGTTCTTCCGTACCGTTGCGGCAGGGGCGGCCCCATGAAAGTATCGCCGTCCAAACCCTGCAGTTACAAGGAGAGAAGAACCGTGAAACCTATGCTACTCGTCTTAGGAGCAGCAGTACTTTT
>DATFQQ010000307.1:0-2046 GCA_035264195.1 Candidatus Sulfotelmatobacter sp.
CCTGAGACGTCCAATTTGTAGCCGGGTGAGGTATTGTTGATCCCTACGTTGCCGCCGGAGGGCTGCAAACACAGGCTATACGCAGTAGCAGTCGCATCTATCCGCATGGCTTGAAGCCAGGAGGCGCCACTTCCGTCCACGCCCATAGTCAGTCCGTAAGCGGTGGCGCTCGCGCTGTTGGTTATCAAGGCAGCTACGTTGGTCAGTTGGCCCAGCGTGGGGAAACCGAAAGCCGTTGCCTGCGCCCGGATTATGCCGTTGCAGTGGATGTCGCCCAAGACGTCCAATTGGTAACTTGGCGAAAGAGGGCCAACACCTATGAAGCCGGTAGATCTGGTGAAATACAGGACAGCCCCCAGCAGTCCACCAGCATCGCTGTACCTAATTAGCTGCAAATTGCTGCCGATGCTCCCACTGGATTCTGCGAGGACTTTTTGCCATACCCACCTCAAATTGCTGGCCGTGTACCAAGCAAATCCCAGTGGAGTTTCACCAAACTGGTCAGAAAGAGTAGAACCGACAAATAGGCTCGCAGTGAAAGACCCGGACTGTGCGTTCGTTAATGAGAAGCCCCCTCCGCTCACATTCTGCAACCACGGCGTCTGAGCCGCACTGATGGAAGGCACAGCAGGAGTCTGGAAACTCATACCCAAGGGTTGACCACTGTCGGCTGTTAATACTTTCCCGTCCGTACCCACTCCAAGACGGGACAATGCTGTTGTCGATCTGACGATTAAGTCGCCTTTTGTAGTGGTCGGGTCTACCAGGATATTCGGGGCGCCCGTAATCTTCGTCCATGCCAATGAGCTGATCCATACGGGGTTGGCGTACACCACGGAGCTGTCAACCGCGTTCGTCACTTGCGAGGCGTTGTAATCCCCCGATACTGCGACGACGTCTCCGATCCTTCCAAAGACGCTGAAGACCGGGCCGCCGGGCCGTATGGTTACCGGCGGCGTGTCGGTGAACGTGTTCCGGTAGATGTCCGGCTGGCGCAACATGGTGGACATGGCGTTTTAGTCCGAGGAGTAGATCTTGCGGGAAATCAGGGTTAGCGTTCGCGCCGCTCCTTGATTCACCGGCGCCGCATTGGTTCCCGACCGGATCTTCAGCATGTCGATCCCGATAAACGGGGTCGGGTCGATCGAGACGCGCTGTCCCGCCACCACGCCGGCCGTTGCGATCTTCAGTTCGACGCCCGCCTGGTCGAACACGTTCAGCCAGGTGACGCCCGCGTCTTCGGAAGCCTGGAACGTGAGGTCTGCCGCGGTCCATGCGGCCGAAACGATGATGCCGATCAAGGTCTTCTCTCCCAGCCCTACGGCGGATGAGAGAGAAGTCCCGTTGGCTATTGTTACCGTGGCTGTCGATTTATGGCGTGCCATATGAGTTCTTACAGGATGGTCGGGGCCCCGCCCGAGGTCGGCTGGATGCTCATGGTGACGTTCAGGATCGTGGCGGTAAGCGAACTGGTGGGCTGAACCTTGATCGTTACCTTGCCGGTTCCCGGCACGATCGTCCACGCCACCGTCAATGTGCTCGCGCCGGTAACCGTTTTGGCCTGGTTGGCCGAAACTTCCGTGATGGTTCCGGTCACTGTGCCGGCCTTGTTCACCGCGGAATAGGTAACGATCCCCTCGAGGGCCTGGAATTCGGTGCCGTCACTTGCCTGCACCAGGTAGTGGATGACGCCTCCCACCATTGCCGAAGCTGGAACGGATATGTCCGCAAGCGAAGTCGGGCTGGCCGCCGCCAGGGTCTTTGCGGGAGCGCTCGCCACCGGCCGGCCGTTTGCCGCAATCGAATAGAGGACTGCTCCGGTCGAGTCCAGAACCTGCATGATGTCCGCGGTCTGGCCCGGTCCCGACTGGATGACGAACAGCGGAGATCCGCCGTACACGCCGTAATTGGTGGGGTCCGACTTGAAGAACGAGGGCTTGACGAGAAGATGGCTGAAGCGCGTTGCGATGCGCGCGATGGAACGGTTGTTGAGAGCCATATGGTTCCTTTCTGCTGGCCCCGATCAGGGCTCAGGAGGTTTTAAGC
>DATFQQ010000308.1:0-3734 GCA_035264195.1 Candidatus Sulfotelmatobacter sp.
CGCAAGGGCTATCACCGCAAGGGAGGTCTGAAGGATGCGTCTAGCAAATGTGCGAGTCGATGAACAAGAACCGAATATAAGGCGTGAGCGTCGGACGAGCGGGCGACTTACTGCGAAGTCCATAATCCATCAAGGATGCGAAGCGTAGATTCGGCGACTGTGCACAGAAAGCAGCTGGAATTACCCCGGGAGATCTGTCCTGTGTCGCTTCGGCGACTGAGAGAGCCGAGAGGCGATCTGACCGCATGGCAGAAGTCAGCAGAGGGTGTAGTAGATCACGCTGTCGGCAAAGCTAATGAGGCACTCCAATACCGAAAGGTGGAGCCAACGGATAGGCCGAGCCGGGAACGGTGATTGAAGACCCGAACGAGAGGAGAGGCGAGTAGGACATGGATCTCAAGCGCGACAAGCGGCAGAACATCCAAGAGAAATTGGACTTCTCATCCGAGCAAGCGGGTGAAGCCCGTCAAGCGGGAAGGGAAGAGACCGAATCGCGTAAGGCGATGCATGAACCCGAAAGCCCAGCTAACACCATCCGACTCATGGAGGAAGTATGTGAGCGAGAAAATCTTTTGGAGGCATTACGGCGGGTGAAGGGTAACAAGGGTAGCGCTGGGATCGACGGGATGACCGTCGGCCAACTCAGCGGCTACCTGAAGGAGCACTGGCTCACCATCCGGGAACAACTGCTGAACGGGACCTATAAACCGCAGCCGGTAAGGCGCGTGGAAATCGAGAAGCCGGACGGAGGAGGGATGCGAAAGCTCGGTATCCCCACTACGCTCGATCGATTTCTCCAGCAAGCGGTGATGCAGGTTCTGCAGCGGCGGTGGGACCGAACGTTTTCCGATCACAGCTACGGTTTTCGACCGGGACGATCCGCGCATCACGCAGTAACCCAAGCGCAGCTATACCTTGCGGAAGGTTACGGCTGGGTGATCGACCTCGACTTGGAAAAATTTTTCGATCGAGTCAATCACGACAAACTGATGGGGCAGGTCGCGAAACGTGTCGAGGACAAGCGGCTGTTAAAACTCATCCGGGCGTTCTTGAACGCCGGGGTGATGGAGAACGGGTTAGTCAGTCCAAGCGTGGAAGGGACTCCGCAAGGGGGCCCACTTTCGCCACTGCTCAGTAACCTCGTGCTTGACGAACTCGACCAGGAGTTGGAGCGCCGGGGCCATCGCTACGTTCGCTACGCGGATGACTGTAATATCTACGTGGGCAGCGAGCGGGCGGGTCAACGGGTGATGAAGAGCATTACGCGATTCATCACGCAAAAGCTCAAGCTCAAGGTGAATGAGGCGAAGAGTGCGGTGGCACAACCGCAGGAACGAAAGTTTCTTGGATTCAGCTTTACGGCTGGCCCAGAGGTCAAGCGCGTCATTGCGCCCAAGGCTCTGGATCGCTTTAAGCGGCGAGTCCGTGAAATCACGCGTCGGGCCAAGGGTGTCAGCATTGAAACGACGATAGAGGAACTAGCTCCGTACATGCGGGGTTGGCGCAGCTACTTCGGTTTCTGCGAAACACCTACGGTACTACTTTACCTCACGCGCTGGGTCCGGTTGCGACTACGAGCGGCCCTATGGCGGCAGTGGAAAACACCGCGCCGTCGCCGGGCGGCTCTTTTAAAGCTCGGGGTTTCCCCGCGTCTGGCCCGCAACACGGCAGGCAGCGGGCGTGGCCCTTGGCCTCTCGCCCGAACCAAGGCTCTCACTGTGGGGCTTTCTAATGCGTACTTCAAATCCCTCGGACTTCCGACTTTGGCCGATGAGTGCAGCGTAACCGTCTCGAACCGCCGTGTACGGACCCGTACGCACGGTGGTGTGGCAGGGGTCGGCGGGTGACCGCCGCCCCTATGCCGATCAAACGA
Organism: Candidatus Sulfotelmatobacter sp.; assembly: GCA_035264195.1. Lineage (GTDB taxonomy): Bacteria > Acidobacteriota > Terriglobia > Terriglobales > Acidobacteriaceae > Sulfotelmatobacter. Next base: position 1,874 of record DATFQQ010000308.1, read on the forward strand.
GGAAACCGGAAAAGTGAATCCAAGAGCGATTCAACTAATGGCCAACTCAGATAAGAAGTCCTGCGACAATCGTGTGATGCTGTTTTGGTCGCTTGCTGGTTGCATTGGTTGGAATCACGGGATACGGTTCTCGTAGATGCCCCAGTTGCGGCTCAGCTCTACCACGACGATGCGACCCACTTGGTAAAGATCGTTAAGCGCTTCTTGGAAACTGGACAAGCCGCTCGAATTCTCGCCCTGCAAAAACTGTGCGGGACTCTGACCTTTTGGCTGCACGGTGTAATTACTGCCGCCACGCAAAACTAGGAGCCTGTTCGGGTCGGCACGATGCACTTGGGAGAGGAATTGTAGAGCTTGGGCAATACCGCTGTCCTCGAATTCGCCCATCACAAACGAGCCCTGCCCGGCTGTCCAATAGGCAATCCAGTTCTCCGCCCAGGTATTGAGCAGGTCACCATGCCAAAACGTATCCGTTGCCAGGTCATCGCCTTCGAGGACAAAAGGAGGTTTGAGCGCGTTGGGATAATGACGATAACCGGCGCGGACTCGTTGCAGGTTTTCGTCGTCTGGCAGGTTTACTTTATCTGTGAGCCTGAAGGCGAAATCAGCGAGACTGGCATTAAGCCTGTAAACCTGCTGAATGTGATTGGAAAAGAAGGGTTGCGAAGGTGGTTGATAAGGGGCGTTTCGCCCGAAGGGAACGTATCCGGTAGACCAACCAGCCGGAATCTCACGCGCATCAATCTGATAGGCAAGATCGCCGTCAACGATGAATTTAGCCCACGCGACGCTAGCGACCGAAGCTTTGTTGGGATCGACTCCGGCAATTCCAGCGATGATCCAATAAGCCTGTGAAAGGTCGAAACGCGGATCACAGCCGAGACCCATAATTGAGGCTGCGGCATGCGCTTTGCCTTGCCCAGTGATTACCCCAAGTACTTGTAGGTCGGGATTGTAACGGAGGGCTTCGAGGCCTTGTGGAAAAGGAATCGTCACAGGCAATGGAAGGTCAGTGATCCACTTCTGCAGTTCTGGGTCGAAGGCTGCTACGACTACGACTTTGACGGGAATGCGCTCTTGCGCTGATGATGCAGTGGACAAGAATGTCACCGACAGCAGTGCCGCGGCCACGGCTGTGCGTTGAATGCGGTTCATTTGTTCTTACTCCTTCGTATCCTAAAGTCCGATTCCACTACTCATCTCCGGGCCTCGGCGAGACTTCGGCCCGGCTTGCCTTCGCCTTTGAACTCTTCCCAAACAGCCACAAGAAAAGTGAAGCGATGGGCAACTCCCGATGCAAAGCGGTCATGGTTGCTATGAACCCTTCTCCGTCACTGGGTGGGGAAAATCCCAACAGTGCTCGAAAAGCATAGCTCCGTTTTGCGCACTCTACACGGACGGGAAGGCCTGATGGGCCGGATTGTGCCTGGTTTACGAGGTAATCGCCGAGTTGATTTTGGGGCGGGCAACTTACCGGTTTCGCGACTTGAACGGGAGCTAGGAGGCCTCGATGACAACGGCGCTGGGCCAGTTACTACTGTCCCGGAGGGCGTACCGTCAATTCGAGGATCTTGCCGCTCTGGGCGAGGAAGTACATACGCCCGGCATAGCCGGGTTCGACCATCGTGCCGGCGTTGACCGCCGGCAGTAGCGGTGACCGAGCGAGCTCATCCCCGGTGTCGGCGTTCCGCCAGACGACCCAGTCCTGGGTGTTGGCACCTATTTGTTGGCCGGGGGGTACATCTGTGCCGATAAGGACGCGACGCGGCGCCGGTCCAATGAGTGCGAGGAACTCAATGGTGCGCTGCGGAGCGCTCCAGACGGTCTGCAGGCCGTCGTCGCGCAGTTCCAGGGCGGCAAT
>DATFQQ010000309.1:0-13434 GCA_035264195.1 Candidatus Sulfotelmatobacter sp.
CGGTCGGATTCTGATGCACAGCCTGCTTCAGTTCCTCCACCGCCGCGTCGTAGTTGTTCTTCGACATGTACGCGCTGGCCAAGCAAGCATGTCCTTGCTGCCACTCAGGATGCTGCCGGTAGAGTTCTTTCATCTCTGCGATGGCAGCGTCATAGTCGCCCTGATCGCAATACGTATTTCCGAGGTTGTTCCGAACAGAGGGCTCGCCAGGCGCCAATTTCTTTGCCAATCTGTATTCCGCGACCGCTTGTGGCAGGTTTCCCTGTTCATGACGGATCAGACCGAGGTTGGAATGCGCCTCCCAGAACATGGGCCGCAATTGGAGGGCGCTTTCGTACGCCTTGATGGCCCCAGGCAAATTGCCGCCCGCGTGCAGAGCAATCCCCATGTCGTAATAAGAGTCCGCATTTCCGGGGTCGACTTCGAGCGATTCGCGGTAGGCATGCACCGCAGCCTGATACTGCCCCAACGAATAGTGCCCCAGCCCGAGGTCCTGATAGGCTTCGGCGTTTTTCGGATCGATGCTGAGCGCGGTGCGGGCCTCGGCGATCGCATTCGGCCCGTCATCGAGCCGGTAGAACAGATACGCCATCGCGCAGTGATTCTCGGGAAGGTCGGGCATTAGTTTCAGCGCTGCCATAAATTCTTCGTAGGCATCATCAAACTTGTCCTGCCCACGTAAGATCACGCCCAAGACGAAATGCAGGGCTGAATTGTCGTCATCCGCGAAACTCAATCGCCGCAGCTCAACCTCCGCTTCATGCAAGCGCTGCGCCCGGGAGTCGTCGCCTGCCTTCAACAAAACCGTCGGAATCGACGGACCGATTCGAGCTGATAATGCATTTCCGGAACTCGCGGCGGCGATCAATTCTCTCCCGGCTCCGGCAGATTCCAGATCGCGTAGTTCCCGCTGCGTCGGCAGCGTCGCGAGTCCGCGCTTCTTCACCAGCCGGGACAATCGCGCGCTCGACACCCCCCCGATGAGCCAGGCCGCAAGCTGCGTCGTTGTAACCGGCTGGGACGAAAGCTCAGAGGAATGCACGGCCGTTGTGGCCAAGAGAAGCAGACAGATCAGCGAAGCCTTAACTCTCACCGGACTCCCCAACTCGTGGATTGGCTTGCGTGCAGCGGTCTTGCGGGAAGACGAACCAAGGCGTCGAAAAGCCCCTCTGAAAACATAGCCCGGCATGATTCTCGCCGGTAAGGTCACGGAAGTAACTCTGGGAAAATGACAGGTTTTGAGCCCTACTCCCAGCCCGAGTGATCTGGATCACACCCGTCTGTGGCTGCCTTCACCGAACAGTCGCCCGTAAGTCACGTAAAACATGGGCCAAGCTGACTTGGCGCTTCGGAGGGTCTCCCAAGCTTTCCTGCCGCGGCCAAATAGCGTATGATCTAGGTTGCTGGTAACCCTCGGAGGCTCCGATGTTTGACGGTCTATTTCAACCGATGCACCTGCTGGTCATCTTCTTTATTGCCCTGCTGGTCTTCGGGCCCAAGAAATTACCTGAGCTCGGCAAAGGTCTGGGCGAGGGGATTCGTGCCCTGAAAGATGGCATGAAGGATCATCCCCCGACGCAGGCTTCGACCGACCAGAAGAACACCGAAACCAAGAGCTAGCCGACCTCTCGCCCGCAAGCGGATGAGGCGGTATTATTCCGCCTTTTCGTCTCTGTTTTTTTCTGTACAAGCAACTCTGGGACCCCAAACAGCTACAGACAACTCTGCAATTTGGAGGATAGGCCGTGCTGCGCAACTTTGAGGTGTTGCTGTTGACCGCGCTTTTTGGACTCTCATCCGCATCGTTCGCTGACCAAGTCACTCTGAAAAATGGTGATCGCCTGACAGGAACCGTCGTCAAATCCGACGGCAAGACGCTCGTCATTCACACCGATGCAGCCGGCGATGTTGAACTCAAACTCGACTCCATCCAGGAGATCAAGACCGAAGCAGAAGAGCACGTTGGTTTGAAGGATGGGAAAACCGCCGTCGGGCCAGTCACCACGTCTGACGGCAAGGTCGCCATTGCTACGAAATCCGGCACTGTGGAAGCACCAACCGGCGATGTCACGTGGCTCCGCAATGACGCCGAAGAGACCGCTCACGAGAAGAAACTTCACCCCGGCCTGATGCACGGCTGGGAGGGCGGCATCAGTCTCGGCTTCTCGGTCGCGCGAGGCAATAGCGAAACCGAGAACCTGGCTCTGGCCTTTAATGCGGACCATCCCACTGAAAACGACAAGATCACGATGTACGCCGCTTCGATCAATACCACGAACAATCTGGCGACGCCGAGCACAGTGGCAAATCTAACGACAGGTGGAATTCGCTACGATCGCAATCTGACCCCGAGACTCTTCGCCTTCTTTGGCGCTGACTACACAGCCAATGCGCTGCAGTTCCTTGATCTGCGCCAGGTCTATGGTGGTGGCTTAGGCGTTCATGTGATCAAGAACGATAGAACTATCCTTGACCTCCTGGGCGGCATCAACTATACGCACGAGACGTATTCCAACGGAAATTTGCTGGCTCCAGGGCCACCGCCGATCTTCGATTCCTATGGCGTCACGAACCGTTTCATTGCAGCGACCATCGGCGAGGAGTGGGATCAAAAATTTGGCAAGAGCACCGTGCTCACCCAGACGGCTGGATTCTTCCCTAACCTGCAGGAAACCGGTGAGTATCGCTTCGTCTTCAATGCCGGTACCGTCACAAAGCTCAACAGCTGGCTCGGCTGGCAAAACCAGTTCGGCAACATCTATGTCACGAATCCGCCGATTGGCACCAAGAAGAACGACGTGATCTTCACGACGGGTCTCAACATCTCATTCAATCCACCCAAGTAACACGAGATTGGTCTTAAGGAAGCGGCGTGATCCATCGCACCCAGAGATTTAATGTCATGCTGAGCGGAGCCGGAGTGCAGTGAAGCGGAACTCCGGCGGAGTCGAAGCATCCCTACCTGAAAACGACTGTCGTATGGACTCCCACTCCCGATCGGAATGGCAGTTGCGGGTTAATGGGCTTCGGCCTACACAAATTCCTAGATCGATTTGGGAATTGGTGTTTATCATTCCGCGCTGTCATCCTGAGCGGAGTGGATACTTCGCTGTAAGCGAAGCATCCACGGAGTCGAAGGACCATTTGCCCGCATATAGTGAAGCGAACCTAGAAGGGCATTCTCACTATGCTGCATCAGCTCCTGATAAAAACTCCCTGACATGCCGGCACCCAAGTCGAGAAAATGGGATCCTTCGACTGCGGTCGGCCTTTGCGCTTGACGCGCAAAGACCAATGCTCGCTCAGGATGACAACGCGATGGATTACATCAAAGCTAAGATGGCCTAAACCTCATTAAAAACAACGCCCCACCTTTTCCCAAAGGTGGGGCGTTTGCCTTGCTGAATCCCTGAAGAAGCTCTTACGCGATAGCCTCCTCAGTGTCGTGAACGACGACGATCTTCTCTTCCTCGTCATCTCGGATCGCCTTATGCGTCTTCGCCACCAGCATGTAAATCGAGGGCACCACAAACAGCGTGAACGCCGTCCCAATGAACATGCCGCTGACCAGCATGATGCCAATGCTGTTCCGAGCACCAGCGCCCGGCCCTTTCGCCAGTACCAGCGGGAAGTGACCGCAGATGGTCGCCGCCGTAGTCATCAGAATCGGCCGCAACCGGGTTCCGGCCGCTCCAATAATCGCCTCCAGCTTACTCAGTCCGGTCTCCTGCAAGTGGTTCGCGAATTCCACGATCAGAATTCCGTTCTTCGCAATCAAGCCGACCAACGTGATCAGTCCGACTTCGCTGTAGATGTTCAGCGTGGTGAATCCCAGGAACGAGAACATCAGCGCACCCGAAATCGCCAGCGGCACCGACCCGGCCAGAACGATGAACGGATCGCGGAAGCTCTCAAACTGCGCCGCAAGCACTAGGTAAATCAGGATTGCAGAAAGCAGGAACGTTCCCAGGAACTTGCTGCCTTCCACGCGCAGCTGCCGTGACTCGCCCGCGTAGTCGACTGTGAATCCCTGTGGCAACACGGTCTTCGCTTCGTTCTCAAGGAACGTGAGCGCTTGGTCGAGCGGCACATTCGGCGGAATCACACCCTGAATCCGCACCGCATTCAGCTGCTGGAACTTATTCAGTGATCGTGGCTCTGTCGTCGTCTTTAGAGTTGCGAACGTCGATAGCGGCACCAGCTTGTCTGCCGATCCCTTCACATAAATCTGTGAAAGCTGCTCTGGCGTCAGGCGCTCCACACGCTTCACCTGCGGAATCACCTTGTAGCTGCGTCCCTGAATGCTGAAGCGGTTCACATAGTTTCCGCCTAGCATCGTCGACAAATCTTGCCCGGCCTGGCTCAGGTCGACGCCTTGCGAGCGCAGTTTGTCACGATCGAATACAACTTCGGTCTGCGGCTGATCGAACTTCACGTCCGTATCCGCGAAGATGAACATTCCGCTGGCCATCGCCTTTTGCGTGATCTGCTCCGCCAATTGGCTCACCTGCTGCGGCTCAGCCGCCGAGGCGATCACGAAATCGACGGGGAAGTTTCCGCCTCCAGGTAGCGGCGGCGGCGTCAGCGGAATCACGCGAATGCCCGCGATTTTCGATAGTGGCCCCGAAGACTCCAAAAGCAACTGCTGCGCAGTCTTCTTGCGTTGACTCCACGGCTTGGTCACCATGCCGCCGAACCCGCCATTGGGCGTTGTAATCTGGAACGTGTTCCCCATCTCAGGGAACGAGTGGTACACGTCGTACACCTGCTTGGTAAAGAGATTCGTCTGATCGATGGTCGCGTTGGGTGCGGCTTGAATCACGCCGAACACCACACCTTGATCTTCCGCAGGCGCCAGTTCCCTCATCGAGAACATGTAGAACGGAACCATCAATACCGCCACAATCGCCCAGATGGTGAGCACCACAGGCCGGAATTTCAAAGTTCCAGTCAGCAGGCTCGTGTAGAAGTTGCGCACCTTGTCGAACGTACGATTGATGACGCCTGCCAGTCCCTTGTGGGAAGCCCCCGCCTTCAGCAGCTTCGAACCCATCATCGGTGAGAGTGTCAGCGCCACTATGCCCGACACAACGACGGCACCCGCCAACGTGAACGCGAACTCGCGGAACAGCGCTCCCGTCAAGCCGCCCTGAATACCGATCGGCGCATATACCGCAGCCAGCGTAATCGTCATCGCGATGATCGGCCCTACCAGTTCGCGGGCAGCATCCTTCGCCGCCTGAAATGACGATTTACCCATCTCCAGGTGGCGCTCCACGTTTTCCACCATCACGATCGCGTCGTCGACGACCAGTCCGACTGACAACACAATCGCAAGCAGCGTGAGCAAGTTGATCGTGAAGCCCGCCACCAGCATGAGGAAAACCGCACCGATCAGCGAGATCGGGATCGCGATCACCGGAATCAAGACCGACCGGAACGATCCCAGGAACAGGAAGATCACCACGATGACGATAATCAGCGTCTCAGTCAGCGTGTGGAGCACTTCATCAATTGCATCTTGAATGTATGCCGTCGAATCGTAAGGAATTCCCAGCGTCATGCCCGTCGGCAACTGCTGCTGGATTCCGGGCAGCGTCGCCCGAACAGCTTTAATCACGTCCAGAGAGTTCGCCGTGGGCAACACCCAGATACCCATGAATGTGGCGGTCTGGCCATCGAACTTCACATCCTGGTCATAATTCTCGGCACCGAGTTGCACATCGGCAATTTCGCCGAGGCGAACAACCGTTCCGTTATCCTGCTTGATCACCATCTGCTTGAACTCTTCAGGAGTACGCAGATCGGTGTTGGCCACCAGGTTCACAGAAACCATCGAACCCTTGGTACTCCCGAGCGCCGACAGGTAGTTATTCTTAGATAACGCGTCGTGAACATCAGAAGGCGAAACTCCGCGAGCCGCCATCTCCTGCGGCTTGAGCCACAGGCGCATCGCAAACGTGCGGTTACCCAGGATGTCAGCGCGCTGCACGCCGCTGATCGCGCTAAGCTTCGGCTGAACGACGCGCGTCAGGTAATCGGTGATCTGGTTCTGATCGAGATCTTTAGAAGCAAATCCAATGTAGATCGCTGCGAACTGCGTATCCGCCGTTTGCAGATCGATAACTGGAATCTGCGCATCTGGAGGCAGATCGTTGCGCACCTGCGCGACCTTAGCCTGAATCTGCGTCAGCGCCGTTGTCGTGTCGTAGTTGATCTTCAGGTGGACTTGGATCGTGCTCAGTCCCTGCGCGCTGGTCGACTCCATGTAGTCGATGCCGTCGGCGCTGGCCACGACACGCTCGATCGGGGTCGTTACGAATCCGCGCACCAGGTCGGCGTTCGCACCAACATAGACAGTCGTAATCTGCACGACTGCGATATCGCTACGAGGATATTGACGCACACTCAGCGATCGAATCGCCTGCAACCCGGCGATCAGGATGACGAGGTTCACCACCATCGCCAGCACCGGCCGCTTAACAAATAGATCTGTGAACTTCATGGACGCTCCTTCACCGCAGGTGCGAACTAAGGGCACTATGGGTGCCCCATTTCTCGCGCGCACTTCGCGCGAGAAGTGGGGACTTTGATTTTGTTCGTGGTTTAGCTGTCTTCTGGCTTCGGGCTGGTGCTGTTACTCGGCTTCACTTCGTTGTTCACCAGAATCGGCGCCCCGTTTCGCAATTTGAAAACGCCCGAGCTCACCACTTCATCGCCGGGATTCAATCCTGAGATGACCCCAACCTGATCCCCCCGCGATCCGTCGATCTTCACCACTTGCTGCTTCACTCCTCGATACGCCCGTCCCTTTTGATCGGTCATATTGGTCACAACATAAACCGAGTCTCCATAGGGCGCGTAGTTAATCGCTGAAGCCGGGAGTGGAATCACGTCACGCGCGGCGCCCATCGGCAGCTCCACCTGCACGAACATCCCGGGACGGAGCTTGTTGTCTTTATTTGTGACAATCGCTTGCACCTGGATGTTGCGGGTCTGCTCGCTGATCACAGAATCCAGTGCGGTAATCCTGCCAACAAATGACATGCCCGGCAGGTCGCTGTTCGTGATTTTCAGGACATGCCCAGGAACGATCTTCCCGGTGTCCTGTTGAGGTACGCCAAAGTTCACATAAATTGGACTGAGAGTCTGCAACGAAACGATTGCTTGCCCTGCGGCAAGGTACTGACCCAGACTCACCTGCCGAATTCCCAGCACTCCGGAAAATGACGCTCGGATCGTCTTTCGTGCAATCGCAGCCTTGATGTCACCAACCTGCGCTTCGGTGGCCTTCTGCTGCGCAGCGGCGTTGTCATACTCCTGCTTGGCGATGACGCCTGACTTCACCAGTTCCTGAGCCCGGCCATAATTGATCCCAGCCAGATCGCGCTGTGCTTCCAGGTTGGCCAGCTGCGCCCGCTCCTGGCGCGTATCCAATTCCACGAGGATCTGTCCCTCTTTCACCCACTCGCCCGACTCGAAATGAATCTTGTCGATCGTCCCCGGAAGGTCCGCGCTGACCGTCACTCCCTGAATGGCCGCAGCCGTTCCGATGACCGAAAAAGTCGACGGCCAAACCTCTTTCTTCGCCGTAACCGTGGTCACAGCGGTAGGAGGCATCTGGAAGTTGGCCCCTGCCGCAATCGCTGCCTCTACCTGCTTGTACTTTACGAATCCCAGGCCCCCCAACAGAGCCAACATGACCACCAACATCAGGATCATTCGCTTCGCCATACCATCTCCTCTAACACAACAGCCGGGCCTTGTCTGGTTTTTGCCGTCCTCGGAGGACCCCTAAGTGAACCCGAGTAATGGAAATATTGATTTGAGCAGTCCTGAAAAGGATTCAGAGTTCGAGCGCGTTTTTGAAGGATTGCAGCGCGCGAATCCAACGGTCGCAGAGCCTGAACCCGGCCGTGAGCGCGTACTCAGCCCACATCTTCTTATAACATCGGGTAACCTGCTTTGGTTACGGCAGGTCGAAAACTTTGCTTGCGGGCCAAGCAGGGATGAAAGGTTTTGCACCTTTCCGAGCTGCGGCAGATAGCTTGTGGTCCCCTCAGAGTGTTCAAACTTCTTTCCGCTTCCGTGACTCGCAAAGTTCAGATCGTCAATCGCACCTCAATGCTGCGATTGGGTCGATCTTGGTTGCCCGGTGTGCAGGCAAGTATCCGGCAACGGCTCCAACCACCAATAGTATTGCTGCCGCAGCCGCAAAGGTCAGCGGATCCCCCGGAGCGACACCGAAAAGCATGTGCCCGATCAGTCGGGTGGCGGCGATGGCGCAAGGTATCCCGACCATGATTCCCAGCACACATAGAGCCACCGACTCGCGCAAGATGAGAGCCAGAATTGTGCCCGGTTGTGCTCCCACCGCGATGCGAATCCCGATTTCACGGGTTCGCCGGCTCACCGCATACGACAGAAGCCCGAACAGCCCGATGCCAGCAAGCACTAATGCCAATCCAGCAAACAGGCTCGACAGCACGGCCGTCGCGCGGTCCTCTCCTAAGGTGTCTTCACTGGTCTCCTTAAGAGTCTTCGCCGTGGTGGAGTACTCGTGGTAGTGCGACTGAATCTCGTTTTGCACCACCCTGGCCACCGCGCCGGGATTCGCTGCTCGGACAAAGAGATTTCCAGTGTCGCCTCGCTCAGAATAGTGTGGCGATGGTACATAGATCACCATCGCATCGGTGTCGCGCAGGTTGATAAGGCTCGCGCTTCTCGCGATTCCAACAATGCGCATCCCCTGGAATTCTGGCCTCACGCCAAACCGCACGCTCGTTCCCAGCACATCGCCAGACGGAAGCAGCCGGTGCGCGAGATTGTTATCGACGATCGCCACGGGCGGATGCTTCTGATCATCGCTCCAATCGAAATCGCGTCCTGCAACAATCGGAATCCCCAGAGACTGAAAGAACCCTGGGGATACAACTACTAAGGTCGCAAGCCTCCCTGCGTCCGCCGATGAATCCGACGGGACAGCCGCAACCGTGTCTTTCCACCCACCATCTCCGGCAGGTATGTCCAACCCAGCAACGCTGGCCGAAGTAACTCCCGGTAAGTTCCCCACGGCATCGACCATTTGCTTGCGATAGCTATTCCAATCGACTCCATTAAATCCCTCTGGCCGAGGATTCAAGTCGACTTGAAGCACGCTTTCTTTTTGGAAATGTGGATCTAATGAGCTCAGCGTCTCGAAAGTCCGCAGGAGCAGTCCTGCTCCAAACACCAGGACAAGCGAGAAACCAATCTGAACCACAATCAGGCCCTTGCTGAGTCGTCCACCGCCAGTCAGCGTTCGTTCATCCAATCGCAGAACGTCGGCCGGATGCTGCCGCACCATCTGCCATGCGGGCGCGCACGCGATCAGCACCCCCGTCGCGATTGCCGCCAACGCAGTGAAACCAAAAACCCGTAAATCCGGGCGCAAATCCAAAAGTACCGGTGCGGCTTTTCCCGCGCCAATCACCGTCAAAAGCAAATGGCCAGCCCAGTTGGCGAGAATGATCGCGAACAGCGCTCCGGCTCCTGACAATAAGATAGTTTCGGTCACAAGCTGGCGAATGATCTGCAGCCGGGTTGCTCCCAACGCCACGCGAACGCTCATCTCCCGGCTCCGCACCATGACCCGCGCCAGAGTAAGGTTCGCAAGGTTAATGCACGCCACCAACAAAATGAGACCCGCAAGTCCCATAAGCACCCGCAGAGAATTCTGAAAGTGATCGCGCAAATCGCGACTTATGCCGGTGGCCGCAGAGTTCAGCTTCAGGCCCATCGCAAGCCAGGATTGCAGCCTAGGCCCAGGAGCGTTTGTCGGTGCGGTATTGAGCAGCGTGTCGCTCCAGAATGACTGCATTTGTTGACGCGCCTGTTCGATCGTCAGACCGTCCCTCAATCGCCCCGCGGTGAAAACCCACAACAATGCGCGCTGTGTCAATTGACCGGCAAAAGGCCCTGCCGTGATAGGAATTGTGATGTCCGGCGGAGTTCCCGGCGTCATGCCCATGAACCATTTCCGGCTGACACCAACAATCGTGAACGAACCGTCCTCGATACGAATCGTCCTGCCAATTACCGCCGGGTTTCCGCCGAATCTGCGATTCCAGAATTCGTAGCCAAGCACGGCCACAGGCGTTCCCGGAGTACCGGCGTCCTCGGATCCGATCAGCCTTCCAAGCAAAGGAGCGCTGCCAAGCGCTCCGTAGTAATTGCCTGTCACGCCGCGCACCGTCGTCCGAGACAGTTCACCATTGATTTCGACGTTGTAGTTGAGACCCGGCGTCCATCCGAACAGATCCGAAAAGACTCTCTGATTCTCTTGCAGCTGTTGGAGAACCGGAAATGAAACCGGCACCGTCGCCCCATTGCGATAAATGGCAGCAACTTCTACCAACCGCTCCGGACGCCACACCGGCAGATTGCGCAAGACAAGAGCATTAAGCACACTGAAAATCGCAGCGTTCGCCCCGATCCCCAGTGCCAGGGTGAGCACCGTGACAACCGCGAACCCTGGACTCTGCTTGATCAGCCGGAAACCATATCGAACATCCTGTCCCACCGACGCCATGCTTAAATCACCTTTAAACTCTTTCAGAGCGGGACCTATCGTACACCCAGGGATTCCGCACTATTGTCCAGATTTCGTCAAATCACAGACACGTCACAACGGCACAAGGGGTGCTGCCCAATTAAAGTTTTCATTATCTGAACCGATAGATTCGTGAGTGAAGCCTCGCTTCACCAAGGTAAAGCCGGAAAGCTCCGCAGCAGAGTCGTGTTCCATGAACGATCGATCCATCACAGTCAGCCTGCTGATCGTGTTCCTGTTACTCACGCTTCTCATCATCGGCGTCGGAGCATTGGGTATGCATGCGATGCACCAATTGAACCTTTCCGCCAGGAATGTTGCGTCACAGCAGTGGACCGACGAAAGACTGAGCCGGGAAGCGCTCGACTACTCGTCCCGTAATAGTCAAATCAACTTTAGCCTTTTTGTATGCAAGGATCGGCCTCAAATTGACGCCCTTCTCGCCGAACGCAATGAAAACAGCGCAAAAATCTCGACCCTGTTGGCGGAGCTACAGACCCGCATCGACTCCTCTGCCGAACGCGACCGGCTTAATGTTGTGTTAGAGACTCGCCAAGCGTACATATCGAGCTACCAAAGAGCCACTCAACTCCTGCTGGCAGGACGCCAGTCTGATGCCCAGGAATATCTCATTCACAGCACGACGCCACTCCTGGAGGCTTACCACTCTACCTTCCGCGCTTATGCCGATTTCCAAACCGACGAAATGAACGCTCAACTAAACCGCAGTACCGCTCAGTATCATTCCGCCTTCGAAAAGGTCGCCGTCATGACGACTGTCTCCGCCCTGTTAGCATCGTGCCTCGCAGCTTTCGTATTCAGGACCATCTTTCGCGAAATGCGGCGTAGGCAGTGCGCAGAAGACGAACTGCGTGAGCTCAATGCAGGATTAGAAATCAAGATTTCCGAGCGAACCGCCAGCCTGGAAAAATCGAATCGCGATCTTGCCCTCGAGATTGAAGAACATAGGCGGAGCCAAGAATTAGTCGATCGGCTTTCGGTTGCCATCGAGCAGAGCCCGGTCTCCGTCATCATCACTGAGCTCTCCGGCACGGTCATATATGCGAACCCTAAGTTCCTGGAGATTACTGGTTATACGCGCCAGGAAGTGATCGGCCGGAATCCGCGCATCCTGAAATCCGGCTACACCTCCCAGCAAGAGTATGTGCAACTCTGGCAAACCATCACCGCTGGCAAAGAATGGAGAGGAGAGCTCTGCAATCGCAAGAAAAATGGCGACCTCTTCTGGGAGTCTGCCGTTATCTGCCCGGTTCGCGACGAGAAGGGTAACGTCACACATTTCCTGGCGGTCAAGGAGGATATTACTGAGCGCAGGCAAGCCGAAAAGGATCTCCGGCTCATGAGGTTTTCCCTGGAGAATGCCTCGGATAGCGTGTTCTGGGTGGACCCGCAAGGCCACGTCCTCTATGCCAACGAGGCGGCATCCCGCGCGCTGGGATGGTCGCGTCAAGAGTTCACTTCTCTCTCAGTCGCTGATATCGATCCACTTCTACCTCGAGAAAAATGGCAGGGCTTTTGGGAAGAGCTCAAGAGGAGCGGCTCGATGAGTTTCGAAACCCAGCAGAGACACAAGGAAGGGCGTGTCTTCCCAATTGAGGTAACGGCGAACTTTCTGGAATTCGACGGGCAGGAATATCTCTTTGCCTTCACGCATGATATCAGTCAGCGCCGCGTAATTCAGGCGCAACTGCAACAAGCTCAGAAAATGGAAAGCATCGGTCAGCTCGCCGCCGGTATTGCCCACGAAATTAACACGCCCACCCAGTTTGTCAGGGACAATCTTGCGTTTCTTAGCGATTCCTGGAAAAGCACGAAGGAAATGATGGATCTTTATCGGAAGATCATCCACGAGCACGCCACTTCGGCGCCGCAAAGCTTCAGCGACGCCATCGCACAAGCCGAACACCGGTGCGATTTCGAGTTCATCGTGGATGAGGCGCCGCGTGCCATTGAACAGGGACTCGACGGTGCCCATCGCATTGCCGAGATTGTGCAGGCAATGAAAGCGTTCTCCCACCCTGACTCCTCAGAGAAGACTGCCACCAACCTGAACAAGGCGGTCGAGTCCACCATCACCGTCGCCCGAAACGAATGGAAATACGTTGCCGATCTCGTAACCGACTTCGATGACTCCATTCCTCCGGTCATCTGCTATCCCGGCGACATTAATCAGGTCGTCTTAAACCTTCTGGTCAACGCTGCCCATGCCATCGACGACAAACTGAAGGAACACGCCAAGGGTCTGATCCAGGTTCGCACGCGTAAGAAAGGCAACAATGCGGAGATTTCGGTCACCGATAACGGAACCGGCATTCCCGAAGAAATCCGCACCCGCATTTTCGACCCCTTCTTCACCACCAAAGGAGTGGGTAAAGGCACTGGACAAGGTCTTTCGATCGCCTACGCAATCGTAGTCAAGAAGCACTCCGGCAAACTGCGCTTCGAGTCCGCGCTCGGCAAAGGCACGACTTTCTTCATCGAAATCCCCATAGATCCGACCGAGCATCAATCCGCGAAAGCATCCGGCTTGTCTTAGCCCGGCCCCGCCGCTCAAATGGCCCCCACATCTTCTTAACAACAGTTGATTTCCCGATGAGCGGAGTCGAAGATCCAAACCAAACTTAGTGGAAGTTGACATGTCCAGCATTTATCAAGAAGGTTGTGTCGCCCGAGCCTGACATAGTAGGGCGGGGCGTAACGAAAGGCCGTACTCACGCGCATTCATGCGCAAAGGGGGAGGTATGAACTCGACTAAAAAGACAGCGCGGATCGCAGGCATCCTGTACCTGGTCAACGCAGCGACCGGTTTTTTCGGCATCATC
>DATFQQ010000310.1:0-58814 GCA_035264195.1 Candidatus Sulfotelmatobacter sp.
TCTTCGCCTACCGAAGCACCGATGTTGCCTCCGGCACCCTCGAGCATGTAAACATTTCCGGCCACTTTCGTGACCTTGATTTGAACTTTGCTGAAGTCTTGTTCCTGGGCGAGCACCCAATTACCTGCGAACAAGCAGGCAGCGAGAAGAAGAGTGGTCTTTCGCATGTTTCCCCCGAATTCGTTTCTGAACACGGGCAGCTATTCTACACAGGGGTGCAAGTAGCGTGAACCCTTGAGCGGTGGCGGACCGGTCGATGAATGAAATGGCAATTCATCACCAACCACGAGACTCTGCGTAATTTGTAATTCCATCCTGCTAGTTGTGACAGTTTTGCCTCGCAGGCGAACTCAGTGTAATCGTTTCGGCTCTGCATGCCACAAGAAGGTTGCGCCTGCCAACGCACGAGACCACAGAGGGACCTGTGATGTAGCCACGTACGTTCTTCCTCAACAGGTTAATCGAACGTATTGCCTGTTGGTCGGCGGCTATGGCGAGCCATAAACAACTAATAGTGGACGGCCTAGCAGCGCCGCTTCAGGACCCTTCCTGGCGTTGTTGCTGAGCTCATGACCTTGGGCGGACCAAGACGTAAATGAGGATCTCTTAACTGTTGATAGCACGGCTGGCTATTAAGAAAGGAACCAAGACAGGTGCGAAAAGTTGTCATCTTTGTTGTTCCGGTGATCGTGGTGTTCCTGCTTGTACTGCTCTGGCGATTCGCACCGCCCGTGGTTGAACTGGTGTCTCCAGTCACGGTCCTTGGCCAAGCCACTCCGATCTCAGTGCATGTGCGCGATCGGCATGGTATCCGCAGGGTCGCCGCCTTCGTAGAGCAGAACGGCGCTCGTTATCAAGTCTGGGAGGATGTCCAGCCTTCCGCGCTGATGGACAGTACGCGGACCTTCACGGCTGGTGTAAAGACCACACCACAGCTGAAAGACGGCAAGGCAAGGTTGATTGTTGAGGCGAGTTCCAATGGCTTACTTCGGAGAACTGGTCGTCGGCAAGCTCAAGTGACGGTGGTATCGCAACCACCAAGTGTAAGCGCTGACTCGGATCAGCACTATCTGTACCTGGGTATGGCTGACCTGGCGACCTTCAGCGTATCTGGCACCTGGACCCAAGCGGGCGTGCGTGTAGGTGATGAAGAGTTTCGCAGCTGGCGCATGCCTGGCGGCCAACCGGGTATGTTTTCCCTGTACGCGTTCGCCTGGAACATGCCTCCGGGAACGGTGCCGGTGGTCTTCGCGTCAAACGGTACTGGAAGTGACGTAACCAGTCCACTGGTGATCCAATTTCCGAAGAGAGAACAGCCGAAGTACGTGACGCATGACTTACAGGTGGGCGATGCATTTCTGCAGAAGGTCGTGAGTGAACTCGATCCGAACGGCGCCGGCGATCCGGTCGAGAGATTCGTAAGGGTCAACAGCGAAATGCGCCGCAGCAATAATCAGACACTTTCGGATCTGCGCCTCAAAACCACCGACAGGTTCTTATGGTCGCATCCGTTCATCAGGAAAGCTCATTCCCAAGCCGAGGCGAGTTTCGCGGAAGTCAGGAACTACCTCTATCACGGAAAGAAGATCGACCAGCAGGTTCACCTCGGATACGATTTAGCGGTCACGCAGAACATCGGAGTAGAAGCCTCCAACGACGGGAAGGTCGTCTATGCGGCTCCACTCGGCATCTACGGCAACTGCATTGTCGTCGATCATGGATATGGGCTGCAGTCGATCTACGGTCATCTCAGCAGAATCGATGTGCACGACGGAGACATGGTGAAACAAGGACAGATCATGGGTCTCAGCGGACAGACAGGGATGGCCGGTGGCGACCATATTCACTTTGCCATGCAGCTCGATGGAGTGCAGATCGACCCGAAGGAATGGTGGGACCCGCATTGGATCAAGGATCACATCGCGAAACGAGTCGAGCTGCCCGGCTTCAGCGAATGACCGCAGGTGACTACAGTTATTTTCCCAACACATCCAATAAAGGGCGGGGCGGGTACGATGCTGCCGATAGCGTAAGATTACGCCGGTTCGCATGCGTGCTTACGAGCGTCACTTACACTCTTCGATTCCAATACGTATAGGTCCGTGGTTCCCACCCTCACTCGCGGTGAACGTAAACAAAACCACAAGGATGGGCAATCCGCCACGTGTCGATGTTTTAGTTCAGAAATGGCCGCTAGCCATTAATCGTGAGAGGAGGCAGAATGAATGAAGCGAAGTCGAAAGCTCGGTTTCATAGCAATCGTCATTATTCTGCTCTCATTGGTGGTTTATCTCTGTCGCATTCGAATATTGGCCTCCGTGTGGCATTTTCGAAACGGATACACCCTAGCCGTCGCCGACTATGTTGTTCCTGTTCCCGCTGATTGGTATCCAAAGTCTGCAGGCAACAGGAACAAATTACTTGTAAAGCTCGATACAAAAAGTCCACGCTTGCATGGAGATCGAAGCCCGGGCACATCAATCCTATTGCTCCCCGAAAGACAGGTGGATGAAGAGCAGATTAAAACCATGTTCTCCCAAGAGGAAGCGTTCTTAAAACGAAAGGGTACTGACAACTTTACCTCGCGTGCTTTTGACATAACCGGGGAGAAAGTCATTTGTATGGGAGGGGATCAGCTTGAATCTAACGGTATACACGACGTTAATCCCACCACATGGCATTGCATGTCAACGGGTGGTCTTGACATCCACATGATCGCCAGCGGTGCCGACCTGCCCCAGGCTTGGGACATAATTACCCACATCCAGAAGCGGTGATAGTTCTGGTTCGTTATCGCGCGGATCGCTTGCGGCCACCCAAGCCCGGGTGCGATCTCCTCAGCTGACATACCCCCGTTTGGTGTACCGATCTCGGAAAAATCCGGAACCGAGCAAATCGGGGACAGGTGAATCGGGGCGTCTAGACCGGGTTCAAGCTGTCGAACAGCTTGTACAGTTTGTCAGCCGTGACGCGGTAGAGAACCCATCCGGTGCCCACGTCGGAGGTTTGGCGGAAGAGCAAATCGCCGACACCGTCGCCATCGGCGTCGACGGCGTCGATCAGTTCGAGACGCGGCGTCATGTCGAGATGGTATTTGTCGGTGACTGCGACGAACTGTTTGTGCAGGTTGTGGTAGATGTCGGGATAGGCCACCAGCACAATGGAGTAATCGGGATCGGATTCCGAAGCTGCGGCGCCCGCTGGCGGGGGTATCTTCGCCTTCGCGCTCAGAATCAGCACGGGCTGGTTGGAGTTCCACAGATCGTAGGCGACCATCTGCATATTTTCGAGTTCCGGTTCGGGCGGCTTCGGGGCGGCCACATGCTTAGCCGTCGCAGCATGAGTAGAAGTGGAGGCTACATTATTCTTTGACTTGGCCGCGACGTACGCTCGAACTTGATCTTTGGCGAGGTCGATCATCTGCTTGCGGCGATCCTGCTCTTCTCCCGGAATCCATTCGAAAGCATAGGAGTGCGGAATCGGCCCGGCTGCGTCGGAGATTGCTGGGATCAACTGAACGTCCTTATTGGCGGCGACTGTCTCGACTACTTTGCCCGTTGCGGCAGTGCTCGCCGGCTTGACGCCGGGAACGCTATAACCGGGAATCTCTTCGTCGGCGAAGGATTCGGCCGGCTTTCCACGCCGCAGCCGGGGCCGATTTGCGTCACCGGCTCCGCTGTCAGACGCTGGGACGTTTTGCATCGGCTTCTTTGCCGCCTTCGAGTCGGTGGGCTTCGAGTCGCTCGGCTTCGCATCCGTGGGTTTGGTCTGATCCGGCTTTGACTGGTCGGGGGTTGACGGAGTGCTTGGCCTCGACAGAGTCGGAGGCTCGTCTGAAGAGGGCGCGGAATTTCCTTTGCTGAGCCGTGGCGGCTCGTCGCCCGAACTTGAGGACGGCTTGGTGTCGGAAGAAGATCCGCCCGAGGATGACGGAGGAGCCGAGTTTGCGGGCGGTGGCGTCGGTTTCGCGGCACTTGTATCGCGGGTGAGGCGCGGAGGCGCTTCGTCGCTGCCAATTCCTGTCGGAGCGGCTTCCGCCTTCGGAGCCTTTGCTGGCGGCTCAGTGCCATGAGCCCGCCATACACCAGTGCCCAGCCAAGGAATCGCCGCGCTGGGATTGTTGCTGTGCAAAGCGCTGCCTACCGTAAATAAGCCCATAGAACTGCCGGAGCGTTCCCCTTCGTAAATGTTCCCGGAGTCCAGGGCCATGGGAACGGGATCGGCTTTATAGACACCTGCATCCCAGAATTTGCCGTTAATCAGAATGGCGAGTGGAATGATCGAAGCCTTCCCATTCGATCCAAGTTGAATGAGTCCCAGCGCGCGCGGTCCTGCGTCTTTCTTGCGTTGGGCCTTGCGCTCTCCTGGGTAGATCTGCGGGCGCTGCTCCTGCGCGGCCGCGGTTCCAGCAAGCGACACACCGAATGCAAGAAAAACGGTCGCGGCCAGAACGCGCGACCAATTCCGACAGTGTAAAATTTTGACTAATCTTGGCCGGCGTGCGGGTCCGGTTCCAGTCAATCCCGAGCTTGGTGGAGCAATTTGCATGAAAGTCAATGATAAAGCCCCCGACTTTACTTTGCAGGACGAGAACGGCTCTGAGGTAGTCCTCAAAGGCCTGCGCGGCAAAACCGTCATTTTGTTTTTTTATCCGCGGGCGAATACCCCAGGTTGAACCGTAGAGGCTCGCGGGTTCCGCGACACATATAAACAGATTCAAAAGACGGGCGCCGTGCTGCTTGGCATCTCGCCGGATACGCCCAAAGCGCAAAAAAAATTCCAGGAAAACGAGAAGTTGCCCTTCACGCTGTTGGCTGATGCCGACAAGAAGGTCGCTATCGCCTTTGGAGTTTTGAAAGAGAAGAACATGTATGGCAAGAAGGTGATGGGTATCGCCCGCACAACCTTCATCATCGGGCCGGACGGAAAAATCGAGCATATTTTCGAGAAGGTCAAGCCAGACGGACATGCGGAAGAGGTCTTGGAGTATCTGAGCGAGACGGCGAAGAGCAAGGTCTGAGCAAGGTTTCTAGTTGGAACTGTGCTCGTGCCTTGATCGTATTAGAACGCAGAATCATTCTGTTTGTATCGTTCTTCACTGGAGGCAGATATGCGTCCTCTCAAAGTGGCATTGCTTTCTGTTGGGGCGTTGGTAGCAGTTCTCTTTGCGGCGACGGATGTCCGCGCCGCTGACGATCATGGCTCAATCGTCATTGTCTACAAGGATGGGCACCAGCAAAGTCTGGCTGCTGCGGCCGTCACATCGATCGATGTGAAGTCCGCCGCGATTGTCTACAAAGACGGTCATCGCGAGAAACTGCCCGCCGACATTGAACGCATCGAATTCGGAGAGTCCGCAGGCTCGAAAACTCCTGGCAGGGCCCATTACATCGGCAAGTGGAAAGTGGGTCAAGGCAATGGGGATACGTTCCTGATCACGCTTGAGGCCGACGGCGACGCGCGGAAGTCGATTGGGTCTCCGCATGGAACCTGGACAATGGTGGACGGCCAGGCCCACATCGCCTGGGATGACGGCTGGCACGATGCGATTCGCAGGTCCGGTTCTTCGCACGAAAAACTGGCTTATGAGCCGGGCAGGACATTTGGTGACGACCCTTCGAACGTGACCAAAGCTGAGAAAACGGATCGGGAACCGATATAGCCCCGGACCCTGTAATATTCTGCCGCATGCACCAGTCGACGATCTCGGTGGATATTCCGACGATCCAGCCACTAGATCGGGTATTCTTCGCCGGCCATCCCCGTAATGTCGCGCGAAAACTTCTCGGAAAGATTCTCGTACGTGAAAACCCTGGCATGCGTCTCACCGCTCGTATCGTCGAGGTCGAAGCGTATCTGGGAGAGGAAGATCCCGCGGCCCATGCTGCGGCGGGGCGCACTCTGCGAAATTCTGTTCTCTTCGGCCCGCCCGGACACGCATACGTCTATTTCATCTACGGCAATCACTATTGTTTGAATGTCTCCTGTGAACCGGAAGGTAAGGCAGGCGGCGTCCTGTTTCGCGCCGTCGAGCCACTGACGGGTATCGAAGAAATGGCGCGGGCGAGAGGGATCAAGCTGGGCGATCTAGGAGATTTGCCTGAGAAAGATTGGCACAAACTGACCAGCGGACCGGGGCGAATGTGTGAGGCCTTTGGCATCACTCGCAGCCGCGACAATGACTGCGATCTGACGTCTGCTGCCAGCAGCCTGTGGATCGGGGAGGACGGTTACCGGGCGCGCAGCATCGTCGCCACCCCCCGAATCGGCATCACGAAAGCTGCCGACCTGCCGCTGCGCTATATCGTCGCCGGAAACCGTTTCGTGTCGGGACGAAAACTCCAACCGAAGTGAATCTCATGTTCTGCCAGTGTCATTTACTGGTTCTGCTCCCTTGACACGAGGTGTAGACTGTTCGCCGGGGTTTCGACGGGCCAAAAGCCGCGTCACTCAAGGCTTCTGGTTTGGGTGTGATTCTGCGCACACAAAGGGCAGGATTTTTACATCTTTAAACCGCATCCCTCTGCCGACCGATATCATCTGAATGGTGAGGAAGTTCCGCGTGCTTCGCTTCGCTGGACCTCATACCCGTCTCGCAATCGTTCTCCTGCTTGGGGCGCGCATGCTGGCCGCGCCTTCCGCGCCGATCCAGAACATTCCGGAGAAAGTCACCTATATTCTTGTCGGTTTTGTGGGAGGGTTCGTGCGCCACACCAATCCCCACCACGGCCCCGTTATTGTCGCGAAGAAGATTCATCAATTCGCCCCCCAGGGCTCGCACATTGAGGTGTACGAGAACCGGCACCGGAAGACTGCATACCGGGACATCCTGCACTTGGTCGACACAGATTCCGATGGCATTCTTAGTTCCGAAGAGAAGGCCCGGGCGCGGATTATCTTATTCGGTCAAAGTTGGGGAGGGTCGGCAGTGGTCCTGCTCGCACGCGAACTGGACCGCGTCGGCATTCCGGTGATGCTCACGGTTCAGGTCGATAGCGTCGCTAAACCTTGGCAGCAGGATGAGGTCATCCCTGATAACGTGGCGGCGGCGGTGAACTTCTACCAACCGCACGGGCTTCTCCACGGGCGACAACTGATTCGAGCGGCAGACGATAGCAAGACACAGATCCTGGGCAATTACCGCTTCGACTACAGAGAAAAGCCAGTCAAGTGCGAAGGCATGCCATGGATCGAGCGGGCACTTACCCCCAGTCACGTGCAGAGCGAATGCGATCCACAACTCTGGGGTCAGGTCGAGAGCCTCGTCCGCCAACGCTTGGAGCCGGAACCAGAGAAACTGGCTCTCGGGCAGAACCCCTAGGTTTTTTGCTAGTCGTGGCGCACACGTTCTAACCCTCGGCGCAACTTTCAATCCCAAATGAGGTTGATAATAGAGAAGGGAACCCGGGCCGAGCCTCGTCCGCCCGGTTCGAGTTGGTGGAAGGGAGGGTTACCGATCATGAAAAAATCCACCTTTTCGAACGTTTTCGTTACGGCAATCGCCTCTTTTGCGCTCATCTGTCTGCCTACTTCTTCGTTCGCCCAACACGGCGGCGGCCACGCTGGTGGAGGTGGCGGCGGCCACATGGGTGGCGGCTTCGGTGGAGGCGGCGGCTTCCGTGGCGGTGGCGGCTACGGCGGAGGCTTTGGCGGCTACCACGGTGGATACAGCGGCGGAGCTTACGGAGGCGGTTATCACGGCGGCGCGTATTCAGGCGGTTATGCAGGTAGAGGTGGGTTCAGCGGAGCGTATTCTGGCCGAGGCACCACATCTTCGAGACCGTGGTCGTGGGAAGGCGGCCAAGGCGCAGCGCGGAATACTTCCCCGGGTTGGCATGGATTCTCCGGTAATAACGGCGCCGTAGGGCACTCCAACGCGATGAACGCAGGTGGCAGGCCGAGCGGCGCGATTACAGGCGGCAGGACTGCCGGAAACTTTACCTCGCACGAAGCTGCGGCTGACGGAAACTGGCATTCCTTCGCCCCGGCGCGCGCGGCTGCAACCACTTCCGTCTCGCATACCAACATCGTTGCTGCTGGGGCCGCATGGCGTGGCGGCAACTGGGTAGGCGGATGGCATGGCGGTGCCTGGGGTGGCGGTTGGCGCGGTGGATGGGGTTGGGGCTGGGGCCGTCCAGGCTGGAATTGGGGATGGGGTTGGGGTTGCTGCGGCTGGGGCTGGGGCGGTTGGGGTTGGGGACTTGGCTGGGGTTGGGGACTTGGCTGGGGTTGGGGAGGCTGGGGCGCAGCCTGGAGCCCGTTCTGGGCTTGGCCCGGCTACTACTATGATCCTTGGCTTTATGCATATGATCCGGCGCCGGACGTGCTCTATCCGTATCCAGGCTAGGGCAAGAAGTTGAACTACGTGGGAATTGGCTTGAGCAGGACGTTGTCGATCAATCGAGTCGTTCCCACGTAAGCGGCTACCGCGACCAGCGCTCCCTGAGTGATGTCGCTGACCGGATCGAGCGTGTCAGGATTGACGACCTCGAAGTAGTCGAGCCGGACTGAGTGTTCTTTCGCAAATGTCTCCCGGCCTGCGGCGCTCAACTTAGCCACATCCCTCTCTCCTGCTTCCGCCATCTGTTGCACGCGCATAAGCGATCGATGCAGCAACAACGCCTGCTTTCTCTGCTCTGGATCCAAATAGGCATTTCGCGAACTCATCGCCAACCCATCGGGTTCACGCACGATGGGGCAGACGACAATCTCGACTGGCAGATTCAAATCGCGCACCATGCGCCGGATGATCGCTACCTGCGCGGCATCTTTTTGCCCGAAGAAAGCAGCGTCCGGCTCGACGATGTGAAACAGCTTGGCAACGACGGTCGAGACGCCGCGAAAGTGTCCGGGGCGCGAACGCCCATCGAGTTTGCCGCTCAGCTCCTCTACGGTCGCCCAGGTCACTGCATCGGCTGGATACATCTCCTCGACCGACGGCGCAAAGAGGAAGTCCACGCCCTCGCGCTCGAGCATCTCGCAGTCGCGCTCGAAAGATCGCGGATACTTGGCCAAGTCTTCATTCGGCCCAAACTGCGTGGGGTTTACAAAGATGCTGGCAGCTACTACGCCGCTCGCCGCGGACGCCGTCCGAACCAGCGATAGATGTCCCTCATGCAGCGCACCCATCGTGGGCACAAACCCAAGCCGCTGCCCCTTCTGTCGGGCCGCGCGGGAGGCCGAACGCATGTCGTGAATGGTCGTGCAGATCTTCAATCAGAGTGAACGAATCGGGGAATAGATGTTGTCGATGTTTCTCACGCAGTTGGCACCCATCTCACCGCGATATGAGCACCCTGGAGCAATCCGCCCACGATGCCCTTGTTCTTGCGGATCGCCACTCCGTCCTGCTCAGAGGTGCGAATGTTGTTCTCGGTCGCGGCGACGACGCGTCCATAGGGCCAATCGGACGACGGAAGTTTGGCGAGTGCCGGCAGAAGTTCGTTGGGATTGAGAATAATCTCTGCACTATCAGCTGTATCGTAAAGGGCCACGCCGTCAGGCCGTACGATCAAATACGGATTCCGCCAATTCTTCATGTCGCGAACGCTCTCGTACTTTGCGGAATCGGCAGAGGGAATCGCCTGCAGAAGGGCTTGCGGATCCGGCTGCTGTGCTGCCGGTTGTTCGCAGGCAGCTAATGCCGCGAGAAGAATGAATATCCACCACGTACGCTTCAGATTCAAGGACCGGCTTACCTCACTACAACGGGGGCGTCATGCTTCGCCGCCCATATCAACGCTACTACCCACCCAATGATGCTCCATCCCAGGAAAAGGTTCAGCAGGAAAATCGCCAGCAGATCGCGCTTGCTGCGAGCCAGCGCAATGATCGACGGCAGGAAATACATCACGAATCCAAAGCCGAAGAACGGGAAGAAAAAGATGTGAGCAAGAAGCATGGCTACCTCCCTTCAGCCTGACAGGATGGGCCGACATTGAAATCAGCAACCCCGAATCACCCAAATCGGCCCTAATCAAGTATACGCAGCGACTGCCGTCGGGGTTCCCGCCCTTCGAGCGCGAAGCGCGGGGCAACCATTTCGTGAGTCCGACTGAACCACAACGCCTTACCGGGCCATGGCGCGCTTCCGCATGAGCACCGTATCAAGCGCCGTCTTCGTTTCTTTCGGCAAATGATACGACTCCTCATCCGACGGATAGTGCTGCGAGCGTACATCCGCCCGAAACCCTTGCACCGCGTTGGTGATCAACGCGGCTGCATCCCCGTATCGGCGCACAAATTTCGCGGCGGGTCCAAACGTTAACCCCATGATGTCGTGGAATACGAGCACCTGTCCGTCACACTCTGGTCCAGCACCGATGCCGATCGTCGGTGTACCAACTTCAGCAGTGATCATCGCGGCCACTTCGCGCGGAATTCCCTCGAGATACAGACAAGCCACGCCCGCGCGATCGAGCGCGACGGCATCTCGCATCAGTTGTTCGATTCCGCCCAGGTTCTTTCCCTGGACCTTGTATCCGCCCATCACATTAACGGATTGCGGCGTGAGGCCGATGTGACCGGCTACAGGGATCTCGGCGTCGATAATGCGACGGATCAAGTCAGCGCGGCGCTCGCCGCCTTCCAACTTGATCACCTCGGCGCCGCCTTCTTTCACGAAGCGGGCGGCATTGAGGATCGCATCTTTCGTATCGACCTGATACGAACCGTAGGGCATGTCAGCAATGAGCAGCGCGTTCTTCACGCCGCGGCGGACGGCTTTGACGTGATGCAGCATCTCGTCCATCGTGACCGAGAGGGTGTTGTCGTAGCCGAGCATGGTTTGGGCCAGAGAATCTCCGACCAGGACCATGTCGATGCCCGCCTCGTCGACCAGACGGGCGGTCGCGTAGTCGTAAGCAGTAAGGCAAGTGATGGGTTCGTGGTGGAGTTTCTGGTCCCGCAGAGAAGCGGTCGTTACTTTTCGGCCAGGGTTGCCAAACGAAGCCCCGCCGATCGGGGTGATACTCATGATGTCCTCCAGTGCCCCTCCGCCTCGGGCGGATAGAGCCTGTGCACGCATCGTGGCGTCTACACCTTGGATGACGCTGGAGGTATTTTAGCTGCGCCGCGATTGCTTCGTCGATAGGGATTTTTGCCAGTGTTTTCAAGAAGTTCCGGAGTATCATTTCGAGGGCGGGAAGCCATGGAGTAAGACGATCTATATGTGTCTTACATCGATTCATATGGTAAGATATTGATTATGGCGACTTACCACACTACGATCAGCTCGAAAGGCCAGGTCATCATTCCCGCCGAGTTGCGCGAACGGCATGGACTCACCAAGGGAATCTCCGCCATGTGGTCAGAACAAGGAGGGCGGTTGGTTCTGACTCCTGTGAAGCATCGAATCCGTGAAATGCGTGGTTGTTTGAAACCCACTCCTGGGGCACCGACTATGTTCGATGCATTGTTTGCCGAGCGGGAGAAAGAGCGCAAACGCGAAAAGTGATAGCAATGCGGCGCTACGTGCTCGATGCAAATGCTGTCATCGGATTCTTGGAAGACCGAGAAGGCACAGCTGCCAAAGTCGAGAGGCTTCTTGATCAGGCTCTCGAACAACAGGCTCCCCTTTTGATGTCGGCGGTGAACTGGGGCGAGGTCTTCTACGTCATTTGGAGAAATGAAGGAGAAAGGCGGGCACTACGGGTTGAAAAGGATGTTCAGGACTTGCCGCTAGCCATCGTCGCAGCCGACCGCGATCGCGCCACCCGCGCCGCCGCTCTCAAGCAGAAACACAATCTGGGTTACGCCGATTCCTTCGCCGCCGAACTCGCCATCGAGCGGGGCGCGTGGCTGGTGACGGCCGACCCGGAGTTTTCGAGGCTAGGAAGAACGCTGTCCGTCTATTCGTTTCCTCGCCACGAAACCTGACGAGAGGTACAATTCTCGGACTCGGGTTGCTCTCATGCGGATTAGTCGCGATCGTCGTTCTGTTGCTGAACAGGCCAAGTCGGGCCTCAAGATTGCCGCCGCATTGCTCGCCACGCTGGCCACTATTGCGCTGCTCGCGCTCGCTTATTTGCAAATCACCAAGGTCGAAGACAGTAAGCATGTGTTTGCGGGATGGATTCTGATGGCAGCGCTCGTTGTCATTCTTTCGACAACCGTCCATTTCTGGCGTAGATGGTTTTATTTTCTGCCTGGTTTCGTGGTAATGCGTCTAGGACTGTGGGCATTTTTAGGCTGGTTTTCCCCGCGCGGATATATTCGGATCGGCTTCTTGATACTGACTTCAATCATGGCGGTGCTGAGTTATCGATTCAGCAAACTCACCAGAATAATTGTGACCGACCGGATCGTTCTCTTGTCAGCTTTGGCGTGCTTTCTTGGCTCAGTAGCTGCCGCGCTGTCAGAAGAGCCGAAATTCTCAGCACTGGTTCTTGCAGGTCTGGGAGACCTGATCCTGTTGCTTCAATGGGTTGTCATCCGGAAGCCACACGTCCGAATGAGGCAAAGAGAAAGAGTTGAGAGTGGGACCGTCGTCTCGACCTCCGGCCACTGATTACTGACCCTTGATTCTACGCGTTCGCCGCTTCTTGCCCACCCAGTGGCAGGAAATACTGCGTGCCCTTAATCGGCTCGGTGACTTTGCGCAAGAGTTCCTGCAGGTCTTCGTTGCGGTCAACGAAGTCAATCTCTGACGTATTCACAATCAGCAGGTCCGACGACGTGTAGTGAAAGAAGAAGTGCTCGTAGGCCTTTACCACTTCCTCCAAATATTCATCGCTAACCGCCTTCTCGCCGGGTGCATTCTTTTTCTTCAGCCGCTTCTTCAACACTTCGGGTGTCGCCTGCAAATAAATGACGAGATCGGGTGTGGGCAATTGCTCGCGGAAGTGGTTGTAGTAGCGATTGTAAGTATCGAGTTCCTGATCGGTGAGATTGAGACAGGCAAACAGCTTGTCTTTTTCGAAGATGAAATCGGCGATAACCGTCCGATTCGATTGCGGACCAAGGTCGAGCGCTTGCAACTGTTCGAAGCGCCGCACCAGAAAGGCGAGCTGCGTTTGGAATGCCGCGCCGCGTTCGCCGTCGTAAAACGCACTTAAGAAAGGATTCGCTTCTGGCTCTGTGACGCGCTGCGCATTCAGCCGCTCGGCCAGAATGCCGGCCAGCGTGCTCTTGCCGACTCGGATGGGACCTTCCACAGCAATATAGCGGGGCAGTTCGAAAAGATTGGCCATGAGCTCGCAGTTGTACTCGGAAGAGGCAGGATATCTCGGATGCGCCTCACTGGCAATTGCGGAAAAGTTAACAGCGATTGAGTGACTGACTCATTGAGTCATTTGGTGATCGGGTCATTGAGTCATTGAAGTTCAAAATCACTCGCTCTGTCGTTTTTCAATCCCCCAATGGCCCGATCGCTCAATGACTCAATCAAGTAGAATTTCCTCCATGCTCGCATCTCTGCTCGCTGGTACGGCTGCGGTTGCGGCCGCTGCGGTTACGGCTGGCTATCAGTCGATGTCGCCAACGGGGCAGTGGTACGGGCATACCTTCACGGGGCTCGCACGCGGGACAAAGCAGCTCGCACTGACCTACGACGACGGTCCCAACGATCCGCATACACTTCGTTTGCTTGAGGTGCTGGTCAAGCACAATGTACACGCAACTTTTTTTCTGATCGGACGATTTGTGCAGCAGCGACCCGATATCGTCCGCCAAATCGTCGAGGCTGGTCACGTCGTTGGTAATCACACATTCACGCACCCGTTGCTCACTCTGAAGAGTGCAGTGGAAGTCCGGAAAGAGCTCACGAACTGTCGCTCTGCTTTGCAAGACGCAATCGGTGAGCACTCGAGACTCTTTCGTCCACCATTTGGCGGACGCCGTCCTGCCGTCCTGCGCGTGGCCCGCGAACTTGGTCTGCAGCCGGTCATGTGGAATGTTACCGGCTACGACTGGACTGCTCCTCCAGCAGAGGTAATCGAACAAAAAGTCTCACGCCAAATTCACGGCGGCGACGTGATCCTGCTCCACGACGGAGGTCATCGGCAAATCGGCGCCGACCGCAGTCAGACCGTCGCGGCCACCGATCATCTGATCGCGCGCTACAAGTCCGTAGGATACGAATTCGTAACGATCCAGCAAATGCTGGGTGCGTCACAAGCGGTCGCGAAAACTTAGAGTCAATGTGTGCCGCATTTCTCGCGCGTTTTTTTGCACGAGAAATGGGGATTTTTCAATCGGGAGTATTCATGATGCGAGTTTTCCTATTCCTCATCTCGACCGCGGCAATCGCTTCTGCCCAGCCCAAGGCCCTCTTCTACATGATGGACACACCGTGGTCGGTACAGTCTTTCACCGAGCACGCGGACAAGGTCGACATCCTCGTACCCGCCTGGTACCACGTTGACGGCAACGGACTCGTGTGGGGAGGCCCGAATCCTGACGTGATGAAAACCGCCACCGCCCATCACGTGCCGGTCATGCCGATCGTCGCGCTCATGACGCAAGCCGAGTTGCACAAACTGTTCACCACCGAGCCCGCGAAGACCGCACTCATCAACGCGCTCCTCAGCGAATGCAAGAAGAACGGATATACCGGCTTCCAGTTCGATTTCGAAAACGTCAACTGGACAGACCGCGACCTGCTCACATCGCTCGTGGCTGAAACCGCAGCCGCGCTGCACAAAGAGTACCTGCAACTCACTATCGCGACCGTACCCAATGCTCCGGGCTATCCCGGTAAGAGTGCGTTTTCGCACTGGCTGTATGCGAACTGGCGCGGATCCTTCGACCTCAAAGCGCTCGCGCAATCGGTCGACCTGATTTGCCTCATGACCTACGACCAGAACACACGCTGGACCATGCCCGGACCAGTCGCGGGATATCCGTGGATCGTCGAGAACGTCGAATATGCTCTGCAATTCGTCCCGAAAGAGAAATTGTCGATGGGAATTCCGCTCTACGGATATCACTGGTTCGCCGGCGATCCCGGGAAGGACGAGAAGCCAAACCCTACGGCGGAATACGTCAATCAACCGGAGATCGAGGGCTTGATCACTGCATATCATCCACAAATCGAATGGGACACCCTCGACCGCGTCTCATGGTTTTACTTTTACCGCGACGATACGCGGGACTGGGTTTTCTATACCGACAGGCGTGGATTCGAGGAGCGGCTCAACTTGGTTCGTGATCGCGGCCTGCAAGGCTTCTGCTCATGGGTGATCGGCGCGGAAGACTCGCAGATCTGGGCGCTGTTGCCGGCGCACAAATGACCCACAGCTTGAGATTAAGTGAAAGACTTTGTCATTCTGACCCTGAGCGTAGTCGAAGGGAGGAATCTGCTTTCCTCTGCAGCGGCAACAAAGCAGATTGCTCCCTTCAACTACGCTCAGGGTCAGAATGACAACTGAAAGGTGGAATATTGCTTGCGCGACCGTGGAAGAGCGGCGCTTCAGCGCCGCGTTTAGGCCGGACAGGACCGGGCTTTAGCCCCCGTGTTTACGACTTCACTGCTCCAAGGGCCTGCTTCGCAGCCGCAATCGTGCACTGTGCATCTTCTTCGGTGTGTGTCGTCCCGAGGAACATCGCCTCATATTGCGAGGGTGGTAAATACACTCCGGCATCGAGCATGGCGCGGAAGAATTTTCCGAATGCTTCAGTGTTCGACTTCGAGGAGGAGTCCCAATCCGTCACCGGTCCGCTCTGGAAGAACCACGTGAACATCGATCCCACACGGTTGGCGCAAAGGGGCACTTCTACATCTCGGGCCGCAGCCAAGACACCTTCCACCAACTGGCCACTGATCTTCTCAAGTTTGGGATAAATCTCGCCCTTGCGCTCCTTCAACTGCTTCAGCATGGCGCAGCCGGCTGCCATGGCCAGCGGATTCCCTGACAGAGTACCCGCCTGGTACATCGGTCCAACGGGCGCGACCATGTTCATGATCTCGTCCGAACCACCATAGCCGCCCACGGGAAGACCTCCGCCAATGATCTTGCCCATCGTTGTCAGGTCGGGCTTGATGTTGTAGAGTTCCTGCGCTCCGCCGAACGCCACACGGAAGCCGGTCATCACCTCATCAAAAATGAGAACCGCGCGTTCCTTTTCCGTCATCAACCGCAGCCCGACCAGATAATCATCGGCCGCAGGAACGCATCCCATGTTGCCGACCACCGGCTCGACGATCACGCACGCGATCTGATGTTTGTACTTCTGGAACGCCTGCTCTACGGCGAACAGATTGTTGAAGGGCAGCGCCAGCGTGAACATCGCGAACTCTTCGGGAATGCCTGCCGAGCCCGGAATCCCGAGCGTCGCCACTCCTGATCCCGCCTTTACTAGCAGGGCGTCCGCGTGTCCGTGATAGCAGCCTTCGAACTTGATGATGTACTTCCGCTTGGTGTACGCACGCGCCAGCCGGATCGCGGACATCGTCGCTTCTGTTCCTGAGCTGACGAAGCGCACTTTCTCCATACCCGGAAACGCGCTGAGGACCAGCTCTGCGAGATCGGCCTCGGAAGGTGTCGACGCACCAAAGCTGGTGCCATTACACGCGGCCGCCACGATCGCATCGAGCACGTTCGGCTCGGCGTGCCCGAGGATCAGTGGTCCCCACGATCCGATGTAGTCGATGTATTCGTTCTCGTCGGCGTCCCAGACATGCGATCCCTTGCCGCGCAAGATGAACGGTGGATCGCCGCCCACTGAGCGGAAAGCCCGCACCGGCGAATTCACGCCTCCAGGAATCATGCTCTCGGCGCGCTGCTGCAGACGCCGCGATTGCTCGGTCTTACGCAAGGTAGTGGAAGGCATCAATTCCTCTCGCACGGAGAAAACAGATGTCAACGATTCCGGGACTAACCGATTACTATAGCAGCGCCAGAGAGCCCGAATTCATCAGATATTCATCGTTCTGCAATCCGTTTGCAACATCTCCACAGTACCGTAGGGTCATCAAGTTGCCCTTCTAACCGGGAGGGTTTAGAGGGACAGTCTCGGGGGCTCCGGACTGTCCTTTTTGCATTTATTGAGTTTGTTTCGTGTGGATCGGACACTTCTGTCCGACGGGTTTGCGTTTGATTTTGGCGTTACACGACTGCGCCAGACAACGGCAACATCAAGATCAGAAACAAGATCAAAATCAGCGGACAGGAGTGTCCGCTCCACCCCGGCGTTAACCACGATTAACTCTCCATCGTATAATCCCCACAAATGATCACTGTCTCCAAGGAGGACTACCTCAAGTCCATCCTCGAAGCTGAGACCGAAGGCGAAACGGTAATCTCTGCGCGTCTGGCGCATTTGTTAAAAGTCTCTCCGCCCGCGGTGACGATGGCATTGCGGCGCCTCAAAAAAGACGGCCTTGTACGCGTCGCTGCCAGCGGCGAAGTGGGTCTTACGGCCGCTGGTCGAAAAATCGCGCGCAAGCTGACTCTTCGTCATCACCTGATCGAGCGCATGCTTTCAGAAATGTTCGGCATGGAGTGGTGGAAAGTTCACGACGAAGCCGAACGTCTGGAACATGCTGTCTCTCCAGATTTCGAGGCGAAGCTTCTGTCGAGGTTAGGATCGGGCGGCGCTTGTCCACACGGAAACTTGAGTGAGATCGAGAGCTCCGCCAGCCGCCGCCGCCGCGGACTCGTGCTTCTCGCCGATGCGGAGCTCGACACGCATTACACGGTCAGTGGAATTTACGAGCGCGACCGCGGACTGCTCGAGTTTCTTGAACACCGCGGCATCCGCCCTGGCGCCAAACTGCGCGTACTCGAACGAAACTACGATAAGACCCTTACGCTAGTCACTCCGGAAGGAACGGTCTCTCTTGGGCCGGCGGCGTCGGAGCGAGTCTGGCTAACGGCTGCCTCGAAAACCAAGCATTGATGGGTACCCCATTCTTGCCCTGAGCGCAGTCGAAGGGTCTCGCGCGGGTTTGACGCGAGAACTGGGGATTTTGTCGCGAGATGCCCGGGAAGATCACCCTCAACGTGACAAAATCGCGAGACCATAGATAATCTCTCCGTGGCTCAACTTGAAAACTTTCGGCTGAAAGTCTTCCGCGCAGTCGCCGAGCACCTCAACTTCCGCAAAGCAGCCGAGCAACTGTTTCTCACGCAGCCTGCGGTCACGTTGCAGATTAAAGCGCTCGAAAACGATCTTGAGGTACGCCTCTTCGATCGTTCCGGCAATCGCGTCGCGCTCACTCCCCAAGGCCGTACGCTCTTGACGTATGCCCGCAAGATTGCAGATCTGGTATCTGAGGCTGAGCGAGATCTCGCTGCTGAAGACGGCCAATTCTCGGGAGACCTCTCGCTTGGTGTCTCCACCACGATCGCGCAATACGTACTCCCCCGTCTGATAGGAGCGTTCCTCGGCGAACATCCCCGTGTGGAACTGTCGGTGCACAGCGGCAACACCGAGGAGGTCGTCAATCTTCTGCTCCACGGCAATGTTGCAATCGGACTGATCGAGGGTCCGGCCCGTCAAAGCGGAGTGCACACCGAGCCTTTCATGCGCGATGAATTGGTGCTTATCGTCCCGCCGAACTCCGATTCCACACAGTTTTCGGCACAGAAGCTTCTGGCCTCGAACCTGCTCATGCGCGAGCAGGGCTCCGGATCCCGGCGCGTGGTTGAGACTGCGCTTAAAAAATCCGGCCTCAAACTGAGATCGTTCCGCCGAGTGATGGATCTTGATTCCACTGAGTCCATCAAGTCTGCCGTGGAGGCCGGGCTTGGAGTCGGATTTGTCTCCCGCTGGGCCATTTCAAAAGAACTCGAGCTTGGCACCTTGAAGGTCGGCCAAGTCCGTGGGCTTGAGATTGCTCGCCACTTCTCCCTGGTCACTCGCACCGGGCCCGCATTACACGGTCCTGCCGGCGCCTTCCGTACCTTCTCCCTGGCACGGGGACGTAGTCTCTCCAGTTCGCATAAGCCACCGGCAACCTCCGCTGGTTGATAAGTTTCCCTTATCGCCAATTGAAATTGCTGCTTGGACACTTCTCTCCACCTCGTTCGAAACTCCTGTAGATGGACAAGCGGCTCTTCTTTGTGGGGATCATTTTGGCGGCCAGCGGCCTGATCTCGCCGCCATTCGCTCTTTTGGGAGGCCTGGTCTACGGTCTCGTCCTCACGCATCCGTTTCACGCTGAGAGCAAGAGCCTGTCGAAATTTCTTTTGCAGGCCTCAGTCATCGGTCTGGGCTTCGGCATGAATCTCCACGAAGTCGTTCAGGTTGGACGCTCGGGCTTTGTTTACACCGCCATCAGCATTACCGCCGTTATGTTGATCGGGCTGGGGCTGGGCTATCTCATTCGTGTTGGAAAGAAATCTTCGTTCCTTATCGCGGCTGGCACGGCGATTTGTGGTGGAAGTGCCATTGCGGCGGTAGGTCCGATCGCCGACGCCAACGAAGAGGAGATGGCCGTCTCTTTGGGTGCGGTTTTCATCCTCAACTCCATCGCTTTGTTTCTGTTCCCTCTCGTAGGGACATCTCTGCACATGAGTCAGTCCCAGTTCGGGCTCTGGTCGGCCCTGGCCATTCATGACACAAGCTCCGTGGTGGGCGCTACGGCAAAATACGGTCCTGCTGCGCTTGCTGTAGGCACGACGGTCAAACTGGCCCGCGCTCTCTGGATTGTCCCCCTCTCGATCGTGACGGCATTTACTCTGAAGAGCAAGGCGCGTATCCAGTGGCCCTGGTTCATCCTGCTTTTTTGTGTCGCGGCGTTGCTCAACACTCTGGTGCCCGCGTTCGGCCCAGGTTTTGCTGCGCTGAATCACTTGGGGAAAATTGGCCTTACGGTGACCCTATTCTTGATCGGCACCGGCCTAAACAAAAAGACATTGAAACAAGTGGGTGTGCGCCCTCTGCTGCAGGGGGCTACGCTCTGGACGATTGTAGGTACGGGTACCTTGGCATTGATCCTCTCTAACTGGATTCATCTCTAGTCCCCAGCCGCGAAGCGTCCGCGAACATGCGGACAACGGCCTAAAACCATGGGTAATTCTGGTGCGTCTCTTCTACCAGAGGAAACTTTTCCGAGAATCAAAACATTCAGGCGCTCAGCGGCATAACCTGGGAAAACGAACGTTACTTCGGGCCATTCACTAGCAGCACAGAAATTGTCTCGAATAATAGTTAACTATGGTTTACACGCTGTTGTATACTTAGGCTAACTATTTGGGGTGTCCGTCTTCTCTGCATGCCTGAACCGAAGACATTACCGAAGCCGCGTGGAATGGTGCCTTCCGATCTTATTCCCGCGGCGTCGGAAATCGTTCTCACCCACGAAGACATCGATCGCGCTCATGACCGCGAACGCGTTTGGGAGACACGTGCCAGCGGCGGCTTGTGGTCGCGGGCGCGACTACTCTGGCTGCTGATCGGTCCCGGGATCCTGGTCATGCTGGGCGAAAACGATGGCCCCAGCATGCTCTCTTACTCGGCCACCGGCGCGCGTTTCGGAATCGGCTTCTTTCTTCCCTTCGTGGTTCTGACATTCCTAATGGCCTGCGTCGTGCAGGAAATGACCGTGCGCCTCGGAGCAGCCACCCATCGCGGCCACGCTGAACTCATCTTCGACCGCTTCGGCCCATTTTGGGGATGGTTTTCCATGGTCGACCTGATGGTCGGAAACTTCTTGACGCTGGTCACAGAATTCATCGCGATCAGAGCTGGCTTGGGATATTTCGGTATTCCGCCGTTCGTCTCCGTCTTCGCCGCGTGGATGGTTTTGTTTGCGGCGCTTATGGCGCATCGCTACTGGACCTGGGAGCGCGTCACGCTCACCGCCGCTCTTTTTAATCTCATCTTTGTACCGGTTGCTTTATTAGGACACCCGCATTGGGGCGCAATCGGCACCGCGTTGATTACCTGGAAACCCCTGCCCGGAGGGTTAACGCAAGAGACCGTGCTCATCCTGCTGGCTAACATCGGCGCAACCGTCACGCCTTGGATGCTTTTCTTCCAGCAGAGCGCTATCGCCGATAAGGGCCTTACCACACACGACATTCGCTTCGGACGTATCGACACAGTACTTGGCGCGGCCCTGGCAGCACTCACCGCTCTTGCCGCGATCGTTGCCACCGCGCCGTTGTTTGTGCACGGCATGTCCGCGGGCAACTTCGAAGCGGCTGAGTTCGCACAGGCTTTGCAGCCATTCGTTGGAAAATGGGGTTCGGCTCTTTTTGCGCTAGGTATGTTCGAAGCGGGCATGGTCGCCGCGGTGACGATCTCCACCTCGTCGGCTTACGCTTTTGGAGAAGTCGCGCACCGCCCCCACAGCCTGAATTTGCCCTTCCGGCAGGGGAAATCGTTCTATTTGGTACTGGTGCTCGAGGCGGCCGCAGCAGCGGGACTCGTTCTGATTCCCGGCATTCCTCTTGTCTATATCGTTCTTGTCGTCAACGTGATTGCGGTACTCGCCATGCCGCCGGCGTTACTGTTCCTGTACATGCTGGTCAATGACCGCGAGATTATGGGCGACCTCGTCAGTCCCTGGTGGGCCAATATTCTCGCGCTTGGAGTCGTGATTGTTTTGATTGCAGCCGGCATTCTTTTCGGCATCAGCGTCATTTCGCCGCATGCCCTTGCGTTGATTGGAGGTAAATAGCATGGAGCAGACCCAGGTCGAGCCCGTGAACCGAGAAGATATCGCCTCGATTGTTGCCGCTTTGGAGCCCGACCAACTGATCTCAGCCAAACAGCACCAGCATTGCCCCCGCCGCAACCTCACACCGATTGAAAAAACCCTTTTCTGGCTTCTTCGCATCTATCTCGTGTTCATGTTCGGGGTCGTCTTTTATCACATCTGGCACAACGTTCGTTGACGATTCATTTCCAGAACACTCCGGACCCGGGCAAAGCAGCGAACAACGTACTCTTGGCGCGTATATTAGATTCAGTTTTCCTTTGAGGATTTGCTCGTGCGGTAACCGTTCGGTTTCGGAAGGAGCGCCTGGGCCATCGTGGTTGTGGCGCTTATGTCTTCTGACAAGTCAATCCGCATTCTCGCTTCCATGCCGCAGCCAATGGCAAGCGTCATCCGCTACGCATTGGGAGCTCTCGCGGCAGTTTGCGCCTTGCTACTGCGGAATGCGCTCGATCCCTTCTTCGGCGAGCAATACCCGTACCACACGGCTTGGCTGGCAGTTGTCTTTGCAGCGTGGTACTGCGGAATCGGTCCCTCGATCGTATCGGTTGTGATTAGTTCAATCGGCATCTGGTACTGGTTCGTTGCTCCTTTCCACTCTTTCTCTGGCAAGGGGGATATCGGCCTCTCGGGGCTTCTCGGCTTTCTGGTCCTCTCGGCGGTCATCATTGCGTTCGGCGAATCTACGCGCCGCAACATCCTCAATCGTGAACGAGCTGAGGAAGAACTGCGCAAAGCGCGCGAAAAACTCGAACAACGAGTCCGTGAGCGTACCGCCGCGCTTGAACAACGAACCGCGGAGGTAATCGAAAAGGCTGCTCTTCTCGACCTCGCTAACGACGCGATTTTCATAAAGACCGCGAAGGGCGACATCGTGTATTGGAATTCCGGAGCCGAACGACTCTACGGATGGAAGTCGCACGAAGTCATGGGAAAATTCGCATCCGGCCTGCTGCAAACGAAGTCCTCGATCCCAATTGCTGAGATTCAGGAAAAGGAATCTTGGGAGGGCGAGCTCTTGCATACTACCCGAGATGGTCGCCAGATCACGGTGGTGAGCCGGTGGACCATGTTGCTTGATAAAGACAACCAGCCTGCCGGGTGGATGGAGATCAATACCGACATCACGGGCCGGAAGATCGCCGAAGAAGCGGCTCGACGTTTGAGCGGACGCATTCTCACGCTGCAGGATGACGAACGCCGCCGCATCGCGCGCGAACTGCACGACAGCCTCGGCCAATATCTGGCAGCTCTCAAGATGCACCTCGACATTCTCGCTCTCTCCGCCGACCTGCAACCTGACGTCATCGCAGAATGTACTCGCATCGTAGAACAGTGTCTGAAGGAGACGCGCACGATTTCCCATCTGTTGCATCCGCCGCTGCTGGATGAAGCAGGATTCGGCTCGGCGGCCCAATGGTATGTCGACGGATTCGCGCAGCGCAGCGGCATTGAGGTTAACCTCTTCCTGCCGCCGATCTTTGGCCGGCTGCGCCGCGATATAGAAATTGCCATGTTTCGCGTTTTGCAGGAGGCTCTGACCAATGTCCACCGTCACTCCGAAAGTACCAAGGTCGACATCCGCGTGACTCTAGATGATCAGCATGTGCAAATGAAAATCCAGGACTTCGGGCGAGGCATCGCAGCTGGAACTCTGCGCCTGTTGCTCGGTGGAGGCGCTAGGACCAGTGTCGGCGTTGCTGGCATGAGGGAACGAGCGCGGGAACTCGGTGGTTCGCTCGAGATTACATCGGATTCCAACGGTACTCTGCTCACACTGACTTTGCCGCTGGAAGACTCCGACGAAAAACCCTTGCTCTGGTCAGATCAAATGAGCGCAGATTAGCTTTATAAGTCAAGGCGGACCGTGACTAGGCAAGAAGCGAAGCGGCGAACGTAACGACTCAACACCCGACACCAACTTTCCTACCACTCCGCCAAGGCATTAAACTAATAAGTTACATCCCAGTGCAGATCTCATCCTTCCAAGGAAGGCCCAATGTCTTTAAATAGCTTCAATTCGCGCTCCTCCCTCAAAATCGGCAGCAAAGAATACGAAATCTACCGCCTTGACGCACTCGACAACGCGGGCATTTCCACAAAGCACCTGCCATTTTCACTGCGTATTTTGCTTGAAAACTTGCTGCGCACCGAGGACGGCCGCAACGTGACCAAAGAAGAAATCCGCGCCCTGGCCAAATGGAACAGTAAGTCCAAGCCGGACAAAGAGATCGCCTTCACGCCCAGCCGAGTCCTGCTGCAGGATTTCACCGGGGTCCCTTGCGTGGTCGACCTCGCCGCCATGCGCGATGCGATGAAACAGTTAGGCGGAGATCCCGGGTTGATCAATCCGCTTCAACCGGTGGAACTGGTGATCGATCACTCGGTGCAGGTCGACGAATTCGGCACAGCGAATGCCCTGGACATGAACGCCCTGCTCGAATTCCAGCGCAACAAGGAACGCTACTCGTTCCTCCGCTGGGGCCAAACCGGATTCCGCAATCTTGCCATTGTTCCTCCAGACACCGGCATCGTTCACCAGGTCAACCTCGAATACCTCGCGCGCGTTGTCTTCGTTCATGAAGGCCCCGGCAAGCGCTCTGCCTACCCCGATACGCTGGTCGGTACTGACAGCCATACGACCATGGTGAATGGTTTGGGGGTTCTGGGGTGGGGCGTGGGTGGAATTGAGGCCGAGGCGGCGATGCTTGGCCAGCCGGTGTCCATGCTCATTCCGTTGGTGGTGGGTGTGAAGCTGACTGGGAGGTTGCGCGAGGGGGCTACTGCGACCGATCTCGTTCTGACGATCACGGAGATGCTGCGCAAGCACGGCGTCGTCGGGAAATTCGTTGAGTACTTCGGGCCAGGCCTCAAGGATCTGCCGCTTGCCGATCGCGCGACGATTGCGAATATGTCTCCGGAGTACGGGGCGACTTGCGGCATCTTCCCGATCGATAAAGAGACGCTAAAGTATCTGAAGTTGACTGGACGCTCTGAGGAGTTGATTACGCTCGTTGAGGCTTATGCCCGCGAGCAGGGATTGTTCCATGACGAGAAGACTCCGGAGGCGGAATACTCGGAGTTGCTCTCGCTTGATCTCGCAACCATCGAGCCGTCGCTTGCGGGACCGAAGCGACCTCAAGATCGCGTTGTGCTCTCGCAGGCGGGAGAATCGTTTAGCAAGGCGCTGCCTTCGCTGATTAAGCCGAAAGCTGTGGCAAAGACTGCGGCACCCGTTGGTGCGGCAGCGAATAGCGCACGTTGGGAACAGGAAGGTGGAAGTCCTGCGGCTGTGGGCGTCGAAGATCCCAATGTGCATGAGCATGTTTCCGCTTCGGTGAAAGATTCGCTGAAGCATGGCAGCGTAGTCATCGCGGCAATTACGTCTTGCACGAATACGTCGAATCCGTCGGTGCTGATCGGTGCCGGACTCCTTGCCAAGAAAGCTGTTGAAAAAGGACTGACCGTTCCCGCGTGGGTGAAGACGTCGTTGGCCCCAGGGTCGAAGGTTGTCCGTGACTATCTCGAACAAGCCGGGCTTATGCCGTATCTCGAGAAGTTGAAGTTTCATCTGGTCGGATACGGGTGCACGACGTGCATCGGCAACTCCGGTCCGCTGCCAGAAGAAGTTTCGAAGGCGATCGATGTGAAGGAGTTGGTAGTTGCTTCGGTGCTCTCGGGCAATCGCAACTTCGAAGGGCGCATCAACTCCGAGGTGCGTGCGAACTATCTGATGTCCCCGCCTCTGGTGGTAGCTTTCGCGCTTGCCGGGCGCATCGACGTCGACATGCGCAAAGATCCGATCGGCAAAGGACGCGATGGGCAGCCCGTCTATCTTGCCGATATCTGGCCCTCTTCGCGCGAGGTGGAAGAAA
Organism: Candidatus Sulfotelmatobacter sp.; assembly: GCA_035264195.1. GTDB lineage: Bacteria > Acidobacteriota > Terriglobia > Terriglobales > Acidobacteriaceae > Sulfotelmatobacter. Next base: position 25,483 of record DATFQQ010000310.1, read on the forward strand.
CGATTCAGCATTCGATCTCGTCGGACATGTTTTCGAAATCCTATGGTGAAGTGTTTCAGGGAGATGAGCGCTGGCGCGGTCTCTCCGTGCCGAAAGGGGAGACGTATGCCTGGGATCAGAAGTCGACATACATCCAACGCGCTCCGTATTTCGATGACATGGATGTAAAGCCGTCTCCCGTTCAAGAGATCAAGAAAGCAAGAGTGCTGGCCCTCCTCGGCGACAGCGTGACGACGGATCACATTTCTCCGGCGGGTTCGATCAAGAAAGACAGCCCCGCAGGGAAGTATCTGCAGGAGCATGGTGTAAAGCCGGCTGACTTCAATTCCTATGGATCACGGCGCGGCAATCATGAAGTGATGGTGCGCGGGACATTTGCCAACGTCCGCCTCCGCAACAAGTTGGTGCAGACCGAAGGAGGGTTCACGCGGCATCTGCCGACAAACACCGAGATGTCGATCTTCGACGCCTCCGAAAAATACCGCGCCGACGAAACGCCGCTCGTCATTCTGGCGGGCAAAGAGTATGGCTCTGGGTCATCGCGCGACTGGGCGGCCAAGGGCCCGGCACTACTGGGCGTGCGTGCAGTCATTGCCGAAAGCTACGAACGCATTCATCGATCGAACCTCGTAGGAATGGGCATCCTACCGCTGCAATTCCCCGCGGGGCAGAACGCCGAATCTCTCAACCTGACGGGAGAAGAAGTGTTCGACATTGCCGGCATCCGCGACGTAACTGAACGCTTCTCTGCCGGACGTACGCTGAAAGTCAAAGCCAAAGCGAAGGGTCAGGATCCAATTGAGTTCGAAGCACTGGTGCGGATCGACACTCCGCAGGAAGCGCTGTACTACGCCAACGGTGGGATCCTGCAATATGTGTTAAGGCAGCTACTGGCGACGAAGGCGGAGCCGGTCGGAGCGTAGGGGTCTCAGCAGATTCGTCTGCTCCTCGTGTCGAGCTGACTGTGGTTCTCCCAAGGTAAAATCGCCACGTCTCAAAATCGAGACGTGGGGCACCCAGTCTGCATAGCCACGTCAGGGAAGAACTGGTGCGTCGGTTAAAGAGAAGTCGGTCCCTTTTGCGAGCAGAGGCTCTCCGAGGGACTTGGCCAGGGCGTAAGCGAAGCAGTCGCCGAAGTTGAGACCTGCGGGGTGGCGTCCTTTTCCGTACTTGCGCCAAGCTGAGCGGGCCACATCGATTTGGTCGGCATCCACGGACACAGTTTGCAAATTCGCTCGGACGACGAACAGATCAAACTCTCTTCCGGCGGCTTCTCCTTGCCGGCTTTCCAAGACGATTCCCGCCTCAAGCACAGTCGCTGCCGAGATGAGCCGACTTTGAGTCGACGTGATTGCGGAGAGGAACTTCTGTCGCTCAGGTTCGTCGAAGAAAATCGCCGCGATCGCCGAGGTGTCAATCACCATATGCGCGAACGACTAACGTGGCAACCCATGTTCATCGTAGCCAAGAATCTCATCCGGGGAGCGAGAGTCCAAGACTGGCAGTCGGTCTACGCGCTCGAGAATTTCCTCCAACTGTCCCTTCAGAATCTGTTGTCGGCGCCCCTGTTTCAAGCGTTCAAGCCGTTCCTCCAACGCCTTCTGGATCGCTCCGGTCAGAGATTCTCCTGTTTTAGACGAGATCTCGCGGGCTATCCTTTCAACCTCTATGCTCTTGATACTGAGTGCCATAACAGACCAAGTATACCATACTATACATAAGTATATATCAGTACCTTAAATTTCACTTTATTTTCCGAACCCGACCAGGCTGATGACAAGCTTCGGATGAAGACTAGGGTATATTCTTTCGAGACTACGAGGACCGCATGAAAGCCATCTGCACGCTCTGTTCTTTTTTGTTTCTTTTCACGATCGCTTCGCTGGCGTCCGGCGCTGCTGAGCCGCAAACGTTTCCCACTTCGGCCGGCTCGGTCAAAATCACTCCACTCAACCATGCGAGTACCTTGATCGAAGCCGGAGGCAAGGTCATTTATCTCGATCCCGCAAAGCCCGTGAACTTCTCCGGGCTACCCAAGGCGGACCTGATCGTGATCACCGACATCCACGGCGACCACATGGATCCAGATTCCATCAAGGCCATCAGCAAGGGTGACACTGAAATCTTTGCGCCGCCCGCCGTCGTGCAGACCGTAAGCGCCGCGAAGCCCATCGCCAACGGAGAAACGAAGACCTGGCAGAGCTGGACTATCGAGGCGATCCCCGCTTACAACCTCAAACGCGGCCCGGCTCCCGGCAAGCTTTTCCACGACAAAGGACGCGGCAATGGATACGTCCTCGGTTATGGCGGAAAGCGCTTCTATTTCTCTGGCGACACCGAAGGTGTGCCCGAAATGCGCGCGCTCAAGAATATCGACGTTGCATTTGTGTGTATGAATCTGCCCTATACGATGCCGCCCGAAGAAGCAGCCGACGCAGTCAAGGCGTTTCATCCGAAGATCGTGATCCCCTATCACTACCGCGGATCGGATCTTTCCGTTTTTCAGAAGGCGCTGGCAGGAACAGGCATTGAGGTGCGCTTGCTGGATTGGTATCCGAAATAGTTAGTTCGAGCTCCGCCCGAAGGACAGCCGATGGCGGGGGTTCCCACATGAAGCGCCGCTCTTCACACGGCGACGGATAGACCTAATTGATTTGATCAATTCGGAAAGACTTGCGTGTGTACGAGCTAATCGACCCAAAACCTGCCGATGGGTTCCAAACTGAAAGCAGATCGGGACCGGCCTTGCTTGCGGCCGATCCCGAATGACCTCCTCGACTCATGCCGAACGGCTTTTACGGCTGCCCGAACAGATCCGTCATCGCCTGCGTGCTGGCGTCGCAAGCATGATTCAGACAAGGCAGCTTGAATCCGCCCTCCAGTGTGCGCAGCAGCGAGTAGTGATCGTAAAACACATTGCTGCTCAGCTTGTGGAAGCCGTAGTTCGTGTCCACGATGGTCACGACCTGGTTGGTGATGGGCTGCACCGAGTAGTCGTTCTCGTCCCAAGTCACGACGATCGCGTTATGACCCCTGTTCCACCCGGGCCAGGAGTGAATCGCGTCCACGATTTTCTGCAGAGCCTGATCGCCGAGAATGATCAGAGCCGGGTTGAGTCCTGCCTGGGTGCCGTTATCGTTAGGATCAAAGTTGCAGAATGCCGTCCCATTGCCGCGCCCATGCTGATCGTTGCATTGGTTAGGCACGATGTACGAGAAAACCGGCATCTTGTTTGTCGCGAGGTCCCACCACAGGCCGCCCGCACCGTCGAACGCGGCCATCTGCGCGTAGCTGACCAACGGATTCGTTCCGTTCTGCACCTCCGCGAAGTACGCGAACGGATTGTGCTTCACTGCGTACAGCTGGACAATGTCACTGGTGCTCAGCGCAGGATTGCATAGCGGGCACGGCGGGAACACGGTGTTGTTCGTGAAGTTGCCGTCGCTGTAGTTCACCGTGTCGGGGCCAACCTGCGGCAGGCTTTCCTGATACGTCTTCCAGGTCTTGCCAGCGGCGGCGAGTTGATCGGCAATCGTAATGCCCAGCGTGGTCGTCGATGCGGGATACGACATCACACCATTGATGTTGATTTCACACGGCGGCCCGCTCACTTCGTTCGTGCAATCCAGCGCAGGAGTCGCAGCTTCCGTCCCGCTGCCCGCGATCGGACAAATCGGCGACGAGTCTGATTCGTAATTAATGACGCCGCTCTGCAGATTGGGCAAGCACGACGCGTTGTGCCAGTCGGGTGCGTTGTCGTCCAGCACGCCGAAGTTCGATCCGCCGACCGACTCCAGATAGTTGGTCAAGCTCGGGTGCGCTACTGCGAAATAATTGGTGGCCAGATTTGCGGCCCGCGCGTAGAAGTTGGTGAACGGCGCATTCGGATTATTCAGGATTTCCCTGTAGCCGTGGTTCTCCATCATGATAAAGAACACGTGGTTAAGATTCGGAACGCCTTTGGGGACGGCGCCCTGCTGGGCGAACACGCTTCCCGTCAGAGCAAGAAGACACAAGACTGCAAATCTCTTCATCATCGGTGTGGTTTCTCCTCGAAACGCTTGAATGAACATCTTGGGACTGGCTCAGAATGGTCCGTCCCACCCCGCCACACATCGACTCGCATTGGCAGACAAATATCCCCTTGGAATGGCGGGTGATGGAAAGAAGGTAGTCACCGTCTGTTACGAGACCGTGACAGAACCGTTAAGCTTCCGTGAATTCGCGCCCAGTCTCTCATCCACCGAACCTGACGCGTGGTCATTGAGTGTCCAAATCTTGCGCATTGACCCAGGAAGCCCCCGGCGTTATAGTTCTCCGCCAATTCCGCGTCTCCAGATCCCTGTCGCTAGAGACTCTCAATTCCAAAAACACTACGGAGGACTGCTTTGAACAAAGCCATGACCCAGGACATGCGCATGTTGTCGAAGGTTCTTGCCTTATTGGCGTTAGTGGTTTTGATCGCCGGCGTCGCAGCGGCCCAGACCACCCTTACTCAAATCAGCAATGACACATTCACCAATGCCACCAGCCAACACGAAACCGAGGTCGAGCCTTCAAGCTTCGCGGTCGGATCGACGATCGTCTCCGCATTTCAGATGGGCCGCTTCAGCGATGGGGGCGCTTCTGATATCGGTTTCGCCACTTCGACCGACGGCGGCTCGACTTGGACGCATGGCAATCTCCCCGGAATTACCAAGGTCGAAGGCTCCGGCACCTATGATCGCGCCACCGATACAGCAGTGGCCTACAACGCAAAATTCAAAACGTGGATCATCGAAACCCTTGCCATGTCTGAGGCCGGAGGTGCACACGGCGCCGCAGTCCTCGTCAGCGGCTCCACAAATGGCATCACATGGACCAATCCGCGTACTGTTTCCGTTGTTGAATCAGGCGGCTTCTATGACAAGCCATGGATCGGCTGCGACAACACCTCTACCAGTCCGTTCTACGGCAACTGCTACGTCACGTGGGACGACTTCGCCTTAGGTGATCTCATTGAAATGAGCAGATCTACAGACGGCGGCAAAACCTGGAGTGCAAAACAGAACACAACCGGAAGCGCGTTTGGAACTGGAGGCATTCCGCTTGTGCAGCCGAACGGAACGGTGATCGTTCCCGGCGATGATCCGTTCTTGAGTAGTGTGCAGGCCTTCAAATCCACCGACGGCGGGAAGACTTGGAGTGCACCTGTTTTCGTGGCCAGCATCAATGAGCACACTGTTTCTGGTGGAATGCGAGCTCTGCCCTTGATCGGAGCGCAGATCGACGCTTCCGGCAAAGTCTACGTCGTGTGGGCCGATTGCAGCTTTCGCACGAATTGCTCGTCGAACGATATCGTGATGAGCACCTCGATCGATGGCACGACTTGGACCCAGCCCGCTCGAATCCCGGTCGACCCCGTCAAGAGCACCATCGATCACTTCACCCCGGGCTTGGGGATCGAACCCGGAACGTCGGGTAGCTCCGCACACCTCGCCCTGACATTCGACGGTCTGCTGCAGGCGAATTGCTCGACGAATTGCAATCTCGGGGTCGGCTACATTAGCTCGCCAAATGGTGGCACGAGTTGGACCGCTCCGAAAATTCTGGCGAAGGGAATCAATCCCAACTGGTTAGCCGCAACTAGTTCAGGCCAGATGTTAGGAGACTACAACGGTGCGTCATATCCGGGCACCAAAGCGCACGCGGTCTTCGCCACCGCAAAAGCCCCGGTAGGCGGCACATTCAACGAGCCCATGGACACGAATGCAGCCGGTCTGCCGCTGGATTCGTCGGACGAGCCTTTGTTCAGCTCAGCCAACGACAAACCTGTTTCTAATGCACACTCGCAAGTGCACCGTACCAAGCCTCACCGCGACGACGAGCGATAGGCCATCGTCATCGTAGTAGACCGGGCCGCCCGCAAGGGCGGCCCAAATCTTGTAGTCAAGATCTTCTCCACGCTCTTTGCGACCCCTCGGCGTACTCGGCGGTAAGTCTTTCTTGCCCCGCCCTAAAGTGTTGTCATTCCGACCCCGAAGGGGAGGAATCTGCTTCTTGCCGGCAGCTCCACAGCGTCCGCCAACAGCAGATTCCTCACGGCAAAAAGCTGCCGCTGCGGAATGACAACCGACTCTGAACTCATAGCTAACGGCTTCGTCTGCTGCATTCAGATTTTCCTCAGCGCTCTCTGCGGATGTTCTCCGCGTACTCGGCGGTCCCGTCTTTTGTTGTTAGCATCTCCCGTTTCTGCGTGGCGACGAAATACGGCAGTGGCCATGCCTTCGGCAGAACTGTTACTATCGCGCCAGTGCCCAGCGCTAAGCACAATCCTGACATCGACACTACCCGCGAGCGCTTGGTCTCGGCTGCTCCGGTCGAAGACGATTCCTCGTTCGAGTTGAAACTCCGCCCGCAGCGCCTAGCCGAGTTCATCGGGCAAAAGAAGATCAAAGAAAATCTGGCCATCGCGATTGAAGCTGCCCGCTCCCGCGGCGAGGCTATGGACCACGTCCTACTCTACGGACCTCCGGGCTTGGGCAAGACGACGCTAGCCAACATCATCGCCAACGAGCTAGGCGTCCACTTTCAGCCCACCGCCGCACCTCTACTCCAGATCAAGGGCGACCTCACCGCGATCATCACCAACCTGCAGGACAAGCAGGTACTATTCATCGACGAGATCCACCGCCTGCAGCCGGTACTCGAAGAGCTGCTTTACTCGGCCCTCGAAGACTACAAGCTTGACATCATCATCGGCCAAGGCCCTTCGGCACGAACCCACACGCTCGAAGTAAAGCCGTTCACCTTCGTGGGAGCAACCACGCGCGCCGGACTCATCTCGGCTCCGCTGCGAGCGCGCTTCGGCATCGTCCTCCGACTCGAGTTCTATACCACGGAAGATCTGCAGATTATTGTCGAGCGCTCAGCCGACATTCTCGGCGTGCAGATCGATGACGCTGGCGCAAAAGAAATTGCCAGCCGCTGCCGAGGCACACCCAGAATCGCCAATCGTCTTCTGCGGCGCGTGCGCGACTACGCGCAGGTCCGTGGCGCTGGCAAGATCGACCAGCCCACAGCTACAGCCGCTCTCGAGATGCTCGAAGTCGATCAGTACGGATTCGACGAGGTCGACCGCCGCCTTCTATTGACAATCATCGAGAAATACCAGGGCGGTCCGGTCGGCGTAAACACACTGGCAGCGGTCCTTGCGGAAGAGCCCGACGCCATCGAGGAAATCTACGAGCCTTTCCTCATGCAGATCGGATTCCTGAACCGCACGCCGCGCGGCCGGGTCGCCACCCAGATGGCCTATGACCACTTCGGGATTGCCCCGAATCGCCGCCAGGCATCGTTGTTCTAACCCCCTGTTCCACAATCCGAACAACATTCTTCTCTTGTTTTGTTAGGGGGTTCTTGGTGTATCTTGCTCCATCGCTCTCCACGCCGTTGGGAGAACCGTGAGGTTGTGTGCGTCCGGATCAGGGTCCCGGTCTTTTCCTTCGAAGATTGCCAAAGATGTGGTCTACGTTGGTCGTCCTTGGGCTGACGGCAGGTTTCTCCTATCAAGGCGCGAAGGCTCAGAATGGAGCCGCCGCCATTCAACCTCCACCCCCTGTTGAAGCCTCGGCCGGTCCACCGTCCATTTCCATTCCACGCCTCTCTCACGCACCCACGCTCGATGATTTCATCGAGATGCAGCCGCACGGCGAAGTCGCATTGCAGATGGCCAAAGTCACCGGGTTCAAACAGCGCAATCCCCATGATGGCGAAGAGGTATCCGAGAGAACAGAAGCCTATCTCGGCTACGACCAGAAGAACCTCTACGCCGTTTTCATCTGCTTCGACGACCCCGGTAAAGTGCGCGCCCGCATGTCGCGGCGCGAAGACATTTACGACGACGACCAGGTCGAGATCATGCTCGACACCTTTCACGATCGCCGCCGCGCCTATGCATTCCAGACCACGCCGCTAGGAGTCCAGTGGGATGCCATCTGGACTGAGGCTTCACGCGAAGAAGAAACGCAAGGGCACTTCGACACTTCGTTCGATACCGTCTGGGATTCGCGCGGACGAGTCACCAGCCGCGGTTTTGTCGTCTGGATCGCCATCCCGTTCAAGAGTCTCCGCTTCCCCGCGAAGAAGGTCCAGGAATGGGGAGTCATTCTCTACCGCGGCCTCACCCGCAAAACCGAAGACACGTTCTGGCCGCACATTTCCTACAAAGTCGAGGGCCGCCTTGGCCAGGCCGCAACCCTGACTGGGCTGGAAGGAATTTCGCCGGGACGCGACATCGAACTGATTCCCTACGGTGTGACGCGCGGCTTCCGTGCACTCGACACGCGCGATCCGACGAATCCTTATTTTCAGAGAGCCATGTTGCAAGGCCAGCCTGGCATGGACGGCAAGTTCGTCTTCCGCGATCGTTTCACGCTCGACGTGACCGCCAATCCTGATTTCAGCCAGGTTGAGTCCGAAGACCCGCTCATCACCGTAAATCAGCGCTATGCCGTCTACTTTCCCGAGAAGCGCCCATTCTTCCTCGAGAACGAAGATTATTTCCGTACGCCGATGGACCTGTTTTTCACGCGTAACATCGGCGATCCCTCCGCCGGAATCCGCCTCACCGGAAGAGACGGCCCTTACTCGTTAGGCGTAATGTCCTCTGACGACCGCAGTCCCGGCCTCGCTACGCCGGACTACAGCATCTTCTCTGGCGTGCGCTCATACTTCACCGTCGCACGCGTGAGCCGCGACATTTTCCGCCAGTCGAACGTGGGCCTCCTCTACACCGACTGGCAGTGTCCCACCAGCGGAGAATTCAATCGCCTCGGCGGTGCCGACACCCACCTGAAATTTAATTCCAACTGGACGCTTGATGGCCAGGCTGTCACCAGTTCGAGCAACCTGAACCTGAACTGCGAGGCAAACCTCTATCCCTTCAGCTCGGGCAATCGCGGGAATGGCGATCACTACGCGGGCCCGGCCGAACGCGCCGAGTTACGCCGCGATGGCCTGCACTTCACCTACGACGGAACCTACAGCGACATCACTCCCGGCTTCGTCAGCATCCCCGGATTTATCAATCGTGTCGACATTCGCGAAATCCAGCAGGAGGTCGACTATCGCTTTCGCCCGAAGCACGGCTGGATCGTGGATTGGGGTCCATCGTTCACCACACGCTATGACTTCGATCACACCGGCCTGCGCCTCGATACGGATTACTCTCCTTACCTGGCAATCCAGGGTCGCGGCCAGACTCTGATGTACCTGAAGCCGTACGAAGAAACCCGCGAGCGGCTGCGCCCTCAGGATTTTTGCTTCTACGGCTATTCTCTTTACTGTTCACCTACGACGCCGAGCAATCAGGACTATCACGAGCACAACAGCGGAGCCGCGTTTCAGACCGGCTACTTCAAGAAAGCAACACTTCTCGCCAGCTACTACTGGGGAGACGCCGTGAACTTCGTAGCGCTCGCTCCGCCCAACGCCGCTAGCACGACCCCTTACAACCAGCCCTTCGTCGCCCATGAAGAAACCGCGCAGGCGGGATTGACCATCCGTCCCATCAAGCCGTTGAAGATTGAGAATATGTATCTCTTCGAGCGCCTGCGGGCGACGGACCAAACTCTCGCCTTCGAACGGACCCCGTTGCCAGGAATCGGTCGCGGCATCCTGAACGATCACATCATTCGCAGCAAGTGGAACTGGCAATTCACTCCGCAACTCTCGCTCCGGCTCATCCTGCAATACAACGCGCTCCTCGCCGGCACACCGGGCGTCGGATCACCCTACACGTACCTCCCGACACAGCGCCAGTTCAACGCCGACTTCCTCGTCACTTACCTGGTGCATCCGGGCACCGCGATTTATGTCGGCTATAACAGCGACCTACAGAATCTCAACGTAGTACGCGCCACCACTGGTTTCCCCGGTTACGTGACCAACACCCGCAACGGTTTCCTCAACGACAGCCGCCAATTCTTCGTGAAAGCCAGCTACATGTTCCGCTTCTAGTCGTAGAGACCTTGGTCCCAAACTCTGAGGACAGAAATTTTGTGTAGGGGCGGACGCATTCGTCCGCCCCGCCGACGCGAAGCGAGGCGTTGACAGCCAAGGTCAAAAGGTCACGAGTGAGTGTAACGTCGCTCCCAAGCGTAAACTTGCAAAACCAGGAGGGCCCATGAAGCAGACGTTAATATTCGAACTCATCGCGTGTGCAGCCTTGGCGGGGACCGCAGCCAACGCCCAACAGCAACCAACGGCCGCCGAACTAAGCCGTACTGGAACTCCCGCCAAAGCCATCATGCGCACGTTCGGCTTTCAGGAATACGACGTTCGCTCCGCCGCCGAAGCCATGCCCGAAGACAAATGGGACTTCCGCCCCATCACCGGCGCGTTTAAGAACGAGAAGCCGGAGTATGGCCCCGCCGAGGTGCGCACCTTCCGCGAACAGGTGAAGCACGTTGCCTGTGCCAACTTCGCCTTCTCGGCCGAACTCGACGGCACCAAGCCACCAGACGCCTGCGACAAAGGTGGCCCGAGTCCGGCCACCACGCGCAAGGAACTGCTGACCTACCTGCGTGATTCCTTTGCAGCGCTCAACAAGTCGATAAACGCGATCACCGCGAAGAATATGTTCGATCCCATCGAAGGCCCCTACGGAGGCCCGAACACCCGCCTGGGCCTCGCCGAAATCGCGGTCTGGCACGCCGCCGACCACTACGGCCAGATGACGCTGTACCTCCGCCTGAACGGAATCGTCCCGCCATCCAGCCGGAATCCTCCACCTAAGCTGCAGGAGCAGTATTAGGGTGGGCGCGTCCAAACCTTTGTCATTCCGACCCGAAGGGGAATCTGCTCCTTGCCCGCGGCGCCACAGCCGCCGGCCAACAGCAGATTCCTCGCGGCGAAACCCCGCCGCGTCGGAATGACAACGTTCCTGTACTAAATCGAAGCCCGACTTGGCTGAGAGCTGAAAGCTGAAGGCTGAAAGCTGACAGCTTGGTTTGCTGAATCCTGTGGAAATCCGATAGAATCAAATGATCTGAATCGAGGTAAAGTCCCACATGAAAGCAGCAATTCATCCGTCCTATAACGAAGTGCGTGTGCACTGCGCCTGCGGAAACACGTTCATGACCCGGTCGACCCATAAGGGCGATATCGGCGTAGAAATCTGCTCGAACTGCCATCCATTCTTCACCGGCAAGCAGAAGCTCATGGATACCGCCGGACGCGTCGAGCGCTTCCGCCGCAAATACGCCAAGGCTCAAACGGCGAAGAAGTAGGCCACCGATTAGCCAGCATTTCGCGGATCAAGGAAATCGAGCCCTCGCCCAAGCGGGGGCTTTAATTTTCGTCGGGCGGGTGGTCTTTCGCCCTCGATGATACCAGTTCTGGTTTCGGCGCTTCAGGGGCAGAAAACAGGCGAGGAACGATCGGTTCATATTCGACATCTCGCTCTGAAGGCTGTTCTTGGTTAGGTTGATCCGGTGGGAGATCTTGCACTTCATCACGAGTGCGCGGTCGATTTCGGCCATACAGCCAGCGATTCACGTAGAACACGAATACGACCGCGACGACGAACTCAAGAATCGCCCCCAGCAGCTGGATCCACGGAAGGCTGCGATGCTGTTGACTCTGGAACATGACCGATTCCGAGCGCCCGTCGAGGATATTCGAGATCGTTGGAATGATGAGATACCACACGAGGGCGCTCAGGAATCGAATGCATTCCTCGGCCAGAACCACAGCCAGTGCGATCTGCCCAACGCGTCGTCGAACGATTGCAAATTTCAGCTCATCAATGAACTGCCTGGGATTGTCGTCCATATCGGAATGGGGCGACTATTGTGCCACGTCCCGATAGACTGATAAAGGCTATAAAATCGCTTTCAATGCGTAAATTCTGGGACAATCCGACCGCTTCCGCCAAGACCGACGCAGTCGCGGGCGGGGGCGCCCGCGCCACACGAGTCGTCCCGGCCTCCCTCCAGATCGGCACCGTCACCATCTCCCCCGCCACGGTCTTGGCCCCCATGGCCGGAGTCACCGACACCGTCTTTCGCCGTTTCATTCGCAACCTCGGCGGATGCGGCCTGATCATGACTGAGTTCACCTCGGCGGACGGCGTCCTGCGAAAGAAAGATCAAAAGGCAAAGCGCTACCTCCACTTCTACGATGACGAGCACCCGATCTCCGCCCAGCTTTTCGGCAGCGATCCCAAGGTGATGGCCGAAGCCGCCCGCATGGTCGAAGACCTCGGCTTCGACCTGGTCGATCTCAACCTCGGCTGCCCCGCGAAGAAAGTCGTCAAGTGCAACGGAGGCTCCGGCCTTCTCCGCGACCTGCCAGCCATCGGACGCATCTTCGAAGCGGTCCGCGCGGCCGTGAAAATTCCCTTCACCGTCAAGTTCCGCGCCGGATGGAACGAGGACGAGATCGTCTGCGTCGAACTCGCCCGCATGGCCGAAAGCTGCGGACTGGCGGCCGTCGCGCTCCACGCCCGCACCCGCGAACAGGGTTACAGCGGCCAAGCCAACTGGGAATGGATCGCTGCCGTCAAGGACGCCGTCAAGATTCCCGTGATCGGCAACGGCGACATCCGTACTCCAGAAGACGCCTGCGCCAAGGTCACCCAAACGGGCTGCGACGCCGTCATGATCGGCCGGATGGCTCCAAGTAACCCCTGGATCTTCCGCCAGATCGAACAGTACAGCGCCGCAATCACCACATCTCGTGTAGTGGCGGACGCATTCGTCCGCCCAGTCGAGCAAAGCTCGAGAGCAGCTATCGGCGGAGAATCGCAACTGAATGCGACCACTGCTCGGGAAGGGCACGACCCGGGTCGTGCCGTTAACGCCCAAATCTGGAGCGCGGCTCTAGCCGCTGAGGGTCTCGATCCAAATTCTTGTCCTCCTGAGCGAAACGAAGGACCTATGCACTTTGCTGGCAGCGCCCCGAACGCCGGCTCCGGCAAGCGCGCATTCGATTCGAACCTCTACGATCACCCCACGGAGTTCGACCGCTACCAGATGATTCGCACCTACTTCCGGATGCTGATCGAAGAAGAGCTTCCCGACGCCATCGGCAAAATGAAACAGTTCGCCTCCTGGTTCACTCACGGAGTCCCCGGAGGCGCCGCTCTCCGCAAAGAAATCTACGAATCAAAAAGCGCCCCAGAAGTCCTGGGGCGCGTAGAGAATTTCTTCGAAGCCAGGTTGTGTGTTGCTGTCACAACTCCAGATCACTCGAAGCTCGTAGCTCAAAGCTCGTAGCTCCCAGCTCATTCCACGACAAACAACTCCACCCGTACTCCCGGATACAACACATTGAACAACCAGTAGTCTCCATCGACGTAATCGACGTAGCAATCGTCAGCGTCATACACCCATCCTGCCGGCCATTCTTGTACCAGTACGAACGTGTATCCGCTGTAGAGGAAACTCGGCCTTCCTTGATACGTCTGCAAATGCCCCACGGCAAAACGATGCGACTGCCCGAAGTGCTGGTGGAAGTCCCTGTCGGGAATGCGCCTGTGTTGCCCTTGCATTGCCTGCCCATGCTCCTGATTGGGCTGCTTGCCTTGCATGTGCCGGTCGCCGTTCTGCGGTTCCTGCGGCTGGCGACCTTCGCTCTGCGGAGTCTTGTCATGCCGATCCCCGGCTTGCGGTTCCTGGTTCCGTCGGTCCTGGTTCGGCCGATCTTGGTTCGGCCGATCTTGACTTGGTCGATCTGGGTTCGGTCGATCTCCCGGCCTCGCCTGCTCCGGGGGCCTTGCTGGTTCTTGCCGCTCCTGCGGCACCGCGTTCGGATGCTCGTCCCGATGCTCGTCCTGTCCCACTGCGGCCATTGCCGCAGCCAATAGGAACGAGGCACAAATTCCTCCCACCATCGCGAATCTCTTCATACTGAACCTCGCTTCCAACCCGATTTCGCCATACGCGCTCACCTCGGTCCTCCACACGTTATGGCCGGAAACCAGATGCGCTAACCGAGCCATCTGTTGCCGGAAACGAAGCCGATCGACCCTGTCTCTGCCTATCTCGTTGAAACCAGTAGAATGCTCTCCCTCTCAGTGTTCCCACTGAATTCTGCGAAGGATTTCCCTGAGCCGCCGACCCTTTGCAGGGTTCACCATTTCGACAAATGACACTCGGCCTTCCAGGTGCGCTCGAAAATGTGGAAGCCGTTCTCGATTCTGGCTCTCCGGTCCATGGCGAACGCAGTTGGTGAGCACAGCCTTGAGCTGGTCGAAATCCCGCCGCACAACGTTCGTCTTCTGATTGGTCACCAATCCCGCGAGATGCTGGCGTACTCCGCGCCGCATCACGCGCGTCTTGCTATGATTCACACGGAACCCTTCCTCCAAAAGGACAGCGGCGATGTGCAAGGCAAATCGTTCGACGCTCTTCTCAAACTTCTTGTCGCCTGAGAACGCCAGATCGTCGGCGTAGCGTGTATAGCTCGCGCCGGCAGACTTGGCCAGCGCGCTTAGACGGCAATCGGCCCGATAGAAGCTGATATTGGCGAGGGCCGGCGAAGAAGGTGCACCCTGCGGCAGATGCGGCCGCGCATAAAGCCTCCGCGCCTCGTTCAAGAGCTCGCGATCGACGTCTGGACCAATGTGGTTCCACACATCCTGCGGCGTCGCATTAGTACAAATTCCTCCGAGCAAATCGGCCACTGCTTCGGGATATCCCAACGTCCGAAACACATTCTGGACGCGAACGCCACCAAAAGTCGGAAAGAAATCGCGCAGGTCCATCCGCAGAACGACGCGTCTGCCGACGTGCGGCGCAACGAACGTTTTGATCGACCGTCCTTTCACAAATCCATGCACGTCCGGATGGGGCGGAACTTTCTCCAGAATCCAGATCAGGATTTGCCGCTGCCGATCCTTCACCCGCGGCTTCGGAGCCTCAATCAACCGCACGCTTCCAAAGCGCTTCGCCAGCACTCGATAGTGATAGTGACGCAACGGCCGCGCCCCTTGTTTGTAGCCGAGCCCTTTCAGATCAGCGAACCATCGCAATTCACCCGGATCGAGCCCCAGCCACTTCGCTAGGTCGCCAGTTGACTCAATCGCAGGAACATCCCACGTTTCCGCTGCGGGCGCAGGACGCATGCCCTGCGGCTCCGTCAGCAATTCCTTCACCGACAGTTCTTCGGAATGTTTAAGCCAGGCGCGCAGCAGTCCCGCATCGTTTCGCAGAAACTGCATCACTTCCCGATACCGCGGACGTGTCCCCCGAAATTTCTTTAGGTATCGCTCTATCAGCGGACGAATCCAGCGCCACCGTTTGTCCAAAGTTCGGCTGCATCGTTCAACGAGGAGATCAGCGCTCGGCGGCCCGGCGAGCAGAGCATGGGCCAGCGACTCAAGAAAAGAAAAATCAGGCATGACGAACGGCGGCGAAGTGCTCCAACGAGTCTGACCTTGCGTGAGCAGTTCTGCGTGAGAGCGCAGCTGAGCTCATGCGACGAATAGCGTACGTCCTTGCCGTTCCCTGGGGTAACCCCAGAGAGGCCTAACCGGACCTGTAGGCCCGGCCCAAGCCAAGCTTGGAACACTCCGCCGTGCGCCGAACACTATAACAGCTTGCGATGAGGACCTGTGGGAGCAGCTGTGCTGAAACGTGTAGGGGCGGACGCATTCATCCGCCCGGTCGAGCAAAACTCAACTCCAGACTGCGGTAAAGCCTGCTTCGTATCAGGGCATCGCTTCAGCGATGCCGTAACTGGCGCAGAGTGAATATCGCCTTTACGCGCTAGGGCGGTCAAAGGAGTTTGTCAATCCGGCTTTCGAGCCACCATCCTCCCCGACTCTTCCCTCTCGATATACGCCCACGGCACCTTCGGATCGTGCGTAAACACCGTCAGCCATCTCTCCGGAAGCGCCCGCGCGTAATACTCCTTCTTGTTGGCAATCGTATCCAGCGGATACAGATCAAACCCCATGCCCCACGTTAGGTCCATGTGCGCGGTCGTCGGCATGAGATCGGAGATGTAGCAGGCGACTGCGCCCTCAGGGGCTAAAGCCCCATCGTCTTCCTCCTCGTCTACCGGCGCGGCTGAAAGCCGCGCCCTTTCAAGACCGGGGTGGCCATTCACAATGATCCCCTGCATACTCGCCGTATGCCCCGGAAACGTCTTCACCGAAATCCCGGGCACTATTTCCTCGCCGCCCTGGAGCAGCGTCATCTGCCCGCTCGCCACCAGCGGATCGTAATTATCCGGAATGTAACTAATCACATCGCGATCGCTCGGCTTGCGCGCATACAGCCACTCGCCTTCGGGCGCGTAGTACTTCGCCTTCGGAAACGTCGGCATGACTTTTCCATTTTTGTCGCGGACCGTATTCCACCCGCAGTGATCAAAGTGCAAATGTGAGTTGATGACAATATCGATATCTTCCGGTGCCACGCCAGCGGCCGAAAGATTCTCCAGCAGCTTCGCCGGCTGTCCATAAAACTTCCGCATGCGCTCGGAAAGTTTGTTGCCCATCCCAGTCTCGACCAGCACGTTCTCTTTACCGGTGCGAATCAGCAGCGAGTTCAGCCCCGCCGTGCAATAGTTGTTCTCGTCGGCCGCAACCTTCTTCGACCACATCACCTTCGGGATGACGCCAAAAAATGCCCCGCCATCCAGCGGATAAGTCCCATCCGAAAAAACACTGAGTTCAAAATCGCCAAGCGTGATCCGATGCATAAATTCAGTGTGCCATAAGCGATGTTCTTCGCATCCCCAGATGTCTAATGCTAAACAGGTCTTGTCATTCCGATCGCGAAGCGGAGGAATCTGCTTTCTGCTGGCATCTTCCACACTGCCGCCAAAAACAGATTCCTCACGGCAAACTGCACCGTTCGGAACGACAGACTCAGGAGGAGAAATCCACAGGCTGAGCCCCCATCTTGTGACATCTGACCTTGCGCTGATCTTGCGGATTCTGTCACCCTGCGTGACGGCGACGCCGTAACGGATGAAAATCGGCGAAGACCGAGTAGACGCTAACTTCTTGCGGCTCAAGATTTTGCCCGCAACTGATTGAGCCCCATAGATTACTTGCCGATTTCCGGCCAACCTCAACATTCCACTAGACCGAGGGGAGGGGGAGGGTAATTGCTAACTAGTAAACTTCCCTTTTCGAAACAAACCTTTGCCGCTCAACCAAGAAAAAATCCTGCTCGCCGCACCTCGGTCCTGCCTGAATCCCCATTTCATCTAATAAGTATCAGTTGATTCTTAACAACCAAGACCAGAACGGAGCAATTCATGATTACCATTCGTCCTGCCAACGAGCGTGGTGGCGGAAACCACGGTTGGCTCAACACCAAACACACCTTCAGCTTCTCGGATTACTGGGATCCAAAGTGGATGGGATTCCGCTCCCTGCGCGTCATCAACGAAGATCACGTCGCGCCCAACACCGGGTTTCCCACGCATCCGCACCGCGACATGGAAATCATCACCTATGTCCTCGAAGGCAAGCTGGAGCACAAAGACAGCCTGGGAACCGGATCGATCATCCTTCCCGGCGACGGACAGCGCATGACCGCGGGAACAGGCATTCGCCACAGCGAGTTCAATCCGTCGACCACCGAACCAGTGCATCTATTGCAGATCTGGATTCAGCCCGAGCGCGCGGCGCTAGTGCCTAGCTACGAGCAGAAGAGTTTTCCAGAAGCCGAAAAGCGAGGGAAACTGCGGCTGATCGCCTCGCGCGATGCAGCCGACGGATCAGTCAAGATCAATCAGGATGCGAAGCTGTACGTCTCGTTATTGAAGCCGGAAGAGGAAGTCGCACACGAATTCGCCAGCGGACGGAGCGGCTGGCTGCAAGTCGCCCGCGGCGCAGTCACACTCAACGGCAAGCAACTCAACCAAGGCGACGGAGCTGCAATTACCGAAGAGCAAAAGGTCGCAATCAAAGGCAGGGAAGGCGCAGAAGTGTTGTTGTTCGATTTGGCGTAAGTCATCTGAAGTAATAGGTTTCGTCAAAAGTGTTGTCATTCCGAAGCTGGTACTTTTCCGGTGAGGAATTTGCGCCTTGCTTGCCAGGAGGAAAAGCAGATTCCTCACCGTTCTCGCCGCACGAAGTGCGGCTGCGACGTACATGGAATTTGAAAAAGACGTATGAATCGAATTCCCTTTGTGTTCCTTAATGTCCTTTGTGGTTGAGTGTTTGTTACACGCCCCACAAAATTGACGCCAATCAACACTCGCCCCTAGAATCGAATGGAGATCCACAGAGCCCAACCGTCTCACATCCATGCCTCTTTACGAATATCAATGCAAGAAGTGCGGTCATCGTTTTGAGAAAATCCAGAAGTTCTCTGACAAGCCGGTGAAGAAGTGTCCCGAATGCGGAGGCGCAGTCGAGCAGACCATTTCCGCTCCGGCCGTCCAATTCAAAGGCTCAGGCTGGTACGTAACCGACTACGCCAAGAAGTCGCACACGTCGTCGTCCGATTCCGGCAGCAAGGATTCGAAGGAAACCAAGAAGGACGAGAAGAAACCCGAGAGCACGACGAAGGAAAGCTCTAAGAAAGCCGAGAAGCACAAATAATCAGCCTGAGGCCATTCAAGAAGTCTTGTCATCCTGAGGCGACGCGCTTTTGTCGCGGAAGGACCTATCCTATGCAACTTGCCGAGAGCGCCTCGCTGCCGAGGAGTACATAGCTCCTTCCCTTCGCTCAGGATGACAAAAACCCTGCACCTGTTACTGGCTACTGCTTTACTTCAACTCTCTCTCAAAGTGGTCCACAATCATCGTGAAAAGATGCACCCGGGCATCTTTACCGGCGATGCTGTGCGTCTTGTTCGGGTAGATCATCAACCGAAACTGCTTGCCGGCATTGATTAGCGCGTTGATCATCTGAATGCTGTTCTGAAAGTGCACATTGTCGTCGCTCGTGCCGTGCACGAGCAGCAGCGCGCCATGCAGTTTGTCGGCGGACTTGGTAACGTCCGACATTTCGTAGCCCGCCTTGTCATCCTTCAGAAGGCCCATGTATCGCTCGGTGTAGATTGAGTCGTAGTTCACCTGATTGGTTACTGGAGCTACGGCCACTCCCGCCTTAAAGCGATCAGAGTGCGTCATGGCGTAGAGCGTCATCGATCCGCCATTCGACCATCCCCAGATGCCGATGCGGTCTTTGTCGAGCTGGGGATATTGCGCTAGTAGTTGGTCCAGCGCAGTCAGTTGATCTTTCAGTTCCACTGCCCCGAACTCGTGGCGAATCGCGGTCTGAAATTTCTTGTCACGCCCAGGTGTGCCACGATTATCGACTGAGAAAATTGCAAAGCCCTTGCGCGAAAGAATTTCGTCGAAGGCATCCGGCACGCCCTTGCGTACGGTCTGCGCCGCCGGGCCGCCATAGATGTTCACAATCACCGGGATCTTTCCGCTCGCTACGCTCTCTGGAGGAAGCAGCAACCGCCCATACAAAGTCGTCCCGTCGTCTGCCTTGAACTCCAGGAACTTCGGCGACCGCAGCCCGTATTCCGCAATCTCATCGTTTGCTTTCCATACCGGATTGCAAGCTCCACCCACCGCGCAGAGCGTGAGGGTGGGCGCGGTCTGCGGACCAAAATACATGTGCGTATAGTGCTTGCCATCGTCGCTGAAGTTGGCGAAGTGCTGTCCTTCCTGCGTCGTCAGTGCTTTGACTCCTGTCCCATCGAGCTGCACCGAAAAGATGTGCGTCTGCCGCGCATCATCCTTGTTCGCTTCGAAGAAAACCGAACCCGCAGCCTCGTCGACGCCATCAATGCCGAGCACCTCGTAATCGCCCTTCTCCAGTTGACGCTCCAGCTTTGCATCGGCTTCCATCGGATTCTGTTTGTCAAAACTGTAGAGATACAGGTGCATGTTCCCTTCTCGCCAGCTCGGCCACAGGAACTGGGGGGTGGATTTGAGGAACTTTACTTCCACGTGCTCAAAATCGATCCAGGCGCCTGGAGTCTCTTCGGTCAACACAAGTCGCGCCTTTCCCGATTTCGCGTCGACGAAATACAGGTCCAGCTTGTCTTCGGTCCGGTTAAGCACCTCGGCCCAGACCACGCCCTCTTTCACCCAGCCAAACCGGGGAATGTAGGTATCGGTATCTCTCGGGAGACTGATCCATCGCGTTTTGCCCTTATCGATGTCAACCACCGCGAGCTTTACCACGGGGTTCGAATCTCCGACCTTCGGATACTTCTCCTGATCCACCGTCGGATGCGTCGGGATCCAGTCAGTGATTGGATACGTCGGCACGTTCGTCTCATCCATGTGCAGAAAGACAATTTCCTTACTGTCCGGCGACCAGAAGTAATTGCTGCGCACGCCCAGTTCCTCTGCGTAAACCCAGTCGATATCGCCGTTGAGTAGGTTATCGCCAGTGTCTTTGGTCAGCTGCTTCTCATCTTTTCCACTCGTCGGACGTACATACAAGTTGTGCTTGCGCACGTATGCAACGTGATTGCCGTCTGGCGAAAACTTCGGATCGCCGCTCGGATCGGGCGCCGAGGTGAACTGCACCGCCGTCTCATTGCCGAGATCGTAAAGCCACAACTGCCCCTGCGAGTCGAACATCAGGTGCTTCGAATCCGGTGCCCACAAGTAGGCCGCGACGTGATACCGCGTCAGGCGCTCCTTCTCGCGCTCGTTGTTTACCTTGTTCACATCCGGATCGAGTGAAGCCAGCTTTGCCGCGCTGACCAGCACTTTCTTCTCTCCGGTCGCGGCGTCCACATACCACAGTTCGCCTTTCTCTCCTTTTTCATCGCGCTGCACGTACGACACTCGCGCCCCGTCCGGACTCCACGTCGTCGTCTCGGGGCCGCGTCCAGCAAGGCCTCCGGGCTGAAAGAGATTTTCAATGGTAAGAGGCTTAGTCGGAGGGTTCTGGGCTTTCGCAATTTCCGGGATACAACAACCAAAGAGCAGTGCTATCAGGGCAAGGCTGGGCAAAAAACAGTTTTTTCTTCTTTTCACGAAGTGACCTCGCAGGAAGTAATAACGTCCCCACAGGCGAACGTTCGAGTGTAACACCGCGTAAAATGCCCGTATTGCGGAATAGCAACCTAAGGCTGGATCGTCAGAATTGCGACAACGGAAGGCGTCTGAGCACTACTCCGAGCACTTTGCGACCTTTCTCCGCGACCTCGGCGGTAAAGAAACACAGCGGAAGGCAATCAACGCCTAGCCGATCGAGCAAGGAAACGATCAAAGCGAAGCGCAAGCCTGGGCCGGCCAAGCGTTTCCTTCGCCTAAAACCGTGCTTCCGCGTGTTAAAATCAAAGCAGTCGGATGCTCCCAGACATAGAAAACCTTCTTAAACTGCAGGACACAGACAAGGAAATCCGTCGCCTGCAGGACGAAGTCGCCGAACTCCCCAAACGCGTCGCGGTCATCGAACAGAGACTCGCCGGTACCAAAGCCCAGCTCGAAAAGGCCCAGACCGCAGTCAAAGCCGACGAAGCCTCCCGTCGCAAATACGAAACCAATATTAGCGACCTTCGCGGCAAGATCTCCAAGTATCGCGACCAGTCCCTCGACGTAAAGACCAACGACCAGTACAAGGCCCTCCTGCACGAAATTCAGTTCGCGGAAAAGGAAATCACTGGGAACGAGGACAAAATTCTCGAACTGATGGTCAACGCCGACGCCCGCGACAAAGAAGTCAAGGCTGCACAAGCAGAGCTTAAGGCGGAAACCGCCGAGATCGAGCAGGAAAAAGAGCAAGCCCGCCAGCGCACCGCCGAAGACGAGAAGCTACTCGCTGAGGCCAAGGCGAAACGCGACCAACTCCGCACCGGCGTCCGCGAAGACCTGCTCCGCCATTACGAGCGCGTCTCGAAGTTCCGGGGCAGCGGCATCGCGGAAGTCCGCGATCACAAGTGCATGGGATGCCAGGTAATGCTGCGCCCGCAGACTTACAACGAAGTTCGATCCGGCAAAGAAACGGTGGTCTGCGACTCCTGCCAGCGCATCCTGTATTTCAACCCCAAGGAAGAGTTGGTCGAGAAGAAGGAGACGGTCCACCGCCCCAAGCGCCATCATCCCAAGATCGATGCGCCGCAGGCCTGGTATTACCGCCCCGAATTCGCGGCAGAGGGGGAAGTCTTCCTGTGCCTGACCAATACCAGCGGACAAGCCAGTCGCCGCGTCTACGACATTCATACCGGACGTCTCCTCGGTGACATCCTCATCCGAGAAGGCGACTACCGACATGCCTTTCCCGAGGACATCACGGGCTCCACGCGCCTGAATGGCAACTGGAGCGAAGAAGAGCTCGACGACTTCGGTGCCGAGCTGCCCATGGTGATCCTGGATTCATTGAACGCGGATTTGGACGCCGCCCGCCACGAAGCGGCCAGCGGATCCCACGCGAAGCACGCCGTTCCTGCCACGCCCACAGAACAAGCGGCCAGCTAGAAGAGGACGTGTGGGGACCGCCGCCTTCGGATGTCCGAGTGAAGCGCGGACTCCTAATCGATCATCACCCGAAGGTCGTGGCAACAATCCCCTCATACCTTAGGATTGCTCGAATCGGTCTCCGGACCATGAGATTGAAAAGGAGCGTAACCTTAGCAGTTGGTTTGGAGTTCACTAATCACAATGTCGGCGTCGATCGATTCTTATCTCATAGGGGCTAGGTACTACGACGGTGCGTACGGCACCCTGGACGTGGCCGACGCACGCTTCTACGTAGACCTCGCCAAAAAAACCGGCGGCCCCGTGCTCGAGGTCGGCTGTGGCACGGGCCGTGTGCTGTTGCCAACCGCGCGCGCAGGCATCGAAATTCACGGTCTAGACAATTCCCGGCCAATGCTCGACGTGCTGCGGGAAAACGCTGCCAGAGAAAGCGCTGACGTTCAGAAGCGTATCGCGCTCCACACGGGCGATATGCGCGGTTTCAACCTCGACCGCCGCTTTTCCCTTGTGACCATTCCGTTTCGTCCCATGCAGCACATGTATACGGTGGCAGACCAGGTGTCTGCTTTAAAGTCGGCCGCAGCTCACGTCACCGATGGAGGAATTCTGGCGTTCGACGTCTTCTATCCAAAGTTCGAGCGTCTGCCGCTGAAAATCGGGGAAGAACAACTCGAAACGGAATGGTCGCCGGCTGCGGACAGCATTATTCGCCGTTATTACCGCAAGGACGCGCTCGATAAGATCCACCAATCGCTCTCGCTCACGTTCATCTTCCGAACCTATCGGGACGGAAAACTGATTTTTGAGGAAAGCGAAGCCATCAAGATGTCGTATTACACGTACCCGCACCTGCGAGCCCTGTTCTTGATGGCCGACCTTGAGCCTATCGCAGAATACGGATCCTTTGCGAAAACGCCACTCGACAACACAGCAGAGGAGATGATCTTTCTGCTTCGGCCGAAGCGCTCTGCTCAATAACTCGTGGCGTTCAAGAGCTCTTGAAGTTTTGAGAAGAATGGATGTTTGGCGGCTTGAACCTGATCCTTCGCCGGGGCTTCGTGGCTCCAACGATCGATTAAAGCTCAGTCTTCCTTCCCCGAGCTAGCTAGTGTGACCGCCGAGTTGTTGCTCTTTTTGGGCCCGTGCAGCGCTCAGTTGTTCTATTGCGGAAGCGATGCTGTTATGAGCATCCTTCGCATGGCCTTTCAAGAGATCATCTGTCTCGAGTGGCAAAACCTCGCCGAGACACTCTTCCAGTCGTGCCACCAGCAAGTCAATCAGCTGGATCGTGCGGTCACCGCGCTGGACCGTGGGATCATCGTTAGGAAACACCATTCCTCAATTTCCTCCGTTGCAACGATAGCACCAAGTCAGGGGTCACCACCCGCTGCCGTAAGGAAGATTCGCTTGAAGCGGCATTACCATGGGCACATACCCCCAACGCCGTAACCTACGACCCGGCTATTCCGACGTCCGATGGATCTTCGCGGTCCGCTCTTCCAACTTCGCTGCCTCATCGACGCGCCCCAACTTGCGTAGGGCCTTGGCTTCGCTGGTCAGCGACTCTGTGAGATTCGGGCTATTCTCGCCAAACTGCGCAGCCATCAAGTCCGTTGCCCGATGCCAGCAGGCTTGCCCTTTATCCGGCTTGTCCCAACGATCGTACAAGTCGCACAGGCCCCAGAGCGGAATCATCACCATCCCGTTCCCCGCTCCTTCGGCGCCTTTCACCGCGCGCAGCAAATAGACTTCAGCCTTTGGCCAATCGCTCTGCTCTTCGTAGAGATGTGCCATTCCCCGCAAGCTCTCGACCGCCAGCAGATTGTTGTCCCCAACCGATCTCGTGTTGATGGCAAGGGCGCGCTGCAGATAGCTCTCCGCTTCTTTATAGTGTTTCTGAACAACCTCCAGTTGCCCTAAATATCTCAGAGGATTGGACGCTTTTTCCGACTCCGGTCCGAAGTTCTTCTGGACAATCTCAAGCTGCCGGTGGAATGTCGCCACGGCATCGCTATAATCCTGACGCATTGCATATGCGTTTCCCAATCGTCCCAGCGCCGCGATCAGGTTCTCATCGCCCGGTGGCAAACTTCCCGCGAGTTCGACCGCCCGCTTGTACGATTTCTCCGCCTCCTCGATTTTCTTCACTTGGAATGCTTCGTCGCCGGTCTTTAACGCCAGCTGCACTTTTTGCTCGGTGCCCGCGGAGTTTTCAAGTTCCGCAACCTTCTTTTGCAATTCCGCAGCCTCCGTTCCCTTGCCCTCGGTCTTCAGCTTGACCAGGTAGTCCGCAAATCTTCCCTGCGCGGCCGCATAGGCATCGCCGCATTCCTGGCCACATACATAGATAGGCTGTCCGGGCTGCGCCTTCAGTCTTGTGGTGGTATCGGCCAGTGCTGCATCCCGGTATTGCGTGAACGCTGCTGCCCAATCACCTTTCTTTTCCAGTGCTGTCCCAAGTTCCATTTTCACTTTGGCTTGCGTGGCATCCAGCGCAATCGCTTCTTTGAATTCTCCAATTGCCAGATCCGTCTCGCCCGCTCCCAGGAGTGCCTGGGCATATAGTTCGTGAACCTTCCAGGAGGACTCAT
Source organism: Candidatus Sulfotelmatobacter sp. (assembly GCA_035264195.1). Taxonomy (GTDB): domain Bacteria; phylum Acidobacteriota; class Terriglobia; order Terriglobales; family Acidobacteriaceae; genus Sulfotelmatobacter. The sequence continues at coordinate 50,479 of DATFQQ010000310.1, forward strand.
TTTCGGCTTCCGCTTGCTTCAACTCCTCCATCGCTCGCGTGTAGTCCTTCTTGCCGATCAGCAAGCTTGCAATGTCTTGTCGAGTCTCGCTATCTTCGGGCGCAATCTGCTCGGCGATCCGGTATTCCGCAAGCGCGCCGTCAACATTCTTCTGCTTCTCTTGAATGCTCGCAAGTCCGCGGTGCCCGTTCGGGTCCGAGGGGTCCAGTTCGTTTGCTTTACGGAACTCCGCCTCTGCGGCTTTCAAGTCACCTTTCCAAACCAGCGCCCGGCCCAGGCAGATGTGACACACTTCAAAGCTTGGAAAGAGCCGCTCAAGTTCCTGCAACTCCTTGATCGCTTCGCCCGGAGATTCTTCCATCAGCGCCGACGCCAGGTTCTGACGGGCGTACGGATCGTTCGGGTCTACCCGCTTGGCCTCGCGGTTTTCTGCGATCGCCGAGCGAATATCTCCCTTTGCCTTGTATGCCAAGGCCAGGTTGTAGTGATAGAACGCGACGTTCGGATCGAGCGTGATGGCTTTCTTGTATTCTGCGATCGCATCGTCGTAGGAGTGCCGGTTGTAATAAAGCAATCCCAAGTCATAGCGGACCATCGAATAGTCCGGCTTGATTCTGAGCGCTTCTTTGTACTCCGCGAGTGCAGCGTCGTATCTTCCCTCAAAGCTCAGGGCCAGGCCCTCAGCTTTGTGCGCTTCCGCGTCGTTCGGATTCTGCTGAATCGCCAGCTTGGCTTCGTGCAGGGCCCTTTCTCCGTCGCCCATCTGATAGAGCGCAATGCTCAGCTTCCCGTGCACTTCTGGAAAGTCGGGTTCCTTCTCCAGAATCTCCTCCTACACGCTCACTGCAACGCTGGGCTTTTCCTGCACTTGCACCAATGCCGCCATTACATAGCCCGTCTCGATGCGGGCGAAGCTGGTGTCCAAAGCGTCACTCAATTTCGCGCCAGCCTCACCGTATTTCTTCTCATTGAGCAGGACGGCGGCATCGCTGAGCTGCTGCAATAACTGTTTGTCCGGCTTTACTTCTCCCGCGGAATCCACTTTCGCTGCCTTCAATGCAGACAATACATTCGCGTCCGCTCCGGCACGAACCATCAACTGCAGGAACTCCTCGTCGGGAGTAAAGCTCAACCCACGCTCACGAATGTCGTGCACGAGATTCGACGACAAAGCTTTACCTGCCTCGAGCGCCATGACCTGGCTAGCGCGCAATGGCCGCGGAGTTGCATCAGCCAACACCAAAGCCTGCAAGATCGTGAGGACGAATAGGAAGGAGAGAGACCGCCACGACCAAATTCTCGACATTAATGCCTCCCGGCATACGTCCGATCCTATGGTTTCGTGCGCCGGATTTCCTGTTACGTTCGTTCAAGCACGCGTTATCACCCACGCAGCACAAAAGAGCTGCTGACTTCAGCGAATCGAATGTCGAGGAATTACTCCACGAGTGGAGACGAATCTTCGGCGAACTCACGTTAGTCGTTCCACTTAGGCATTACCATGTCCCCATGTCCCCGACTGCGAAGCATGTGGATCTTCCTAGCCTTAAAGTCTCTGCCCGCGGTGCTACCCGACTAAAGCAGGGTCACGTCTGGGTATATCGCTCCGATGTCCTCGAGACTGACGGCGTCCCACCCGGCTCTCTTGTCAGCGTCACTGACCAGCGTGGCAAGCCATTTGGTACCGCGCTCTATTCCAGTTCTTCGCAGATTGCGATCCGTATGGTGTCACATGAGACTGTGATCGACTTTGCAGCTCTCATTCGCGAACGCATCTTGAAAGCCATCGACTACCGCAAATCGTTCGTTCGTGACACCGACGCCTACCGCTTGATCTTCAGCGAGGCTGATTTCCTCCCCGGTCTGATCGTCGATCGTTACAACGACGTTCTTTCGCTCCAAGTCCTGACGCAGGCAATCGATGCCAACCCCGTCCGCAAAATCGTCATCTCTGAACTGACTCAGCAAATCAATCCCGCCGCGATCGTCGAGCGCGTCGAGCCACGTGTCCGGGAACTCGAAACTCTTCCACCTCGCTCTTCGGGTCTATTGCAGGGCACGAAGGCCTCAACAACTTTCACCATGAACGGCGTGCATTTTCAGTACGACGCCCTCGAAGGCCAGAAGACCGGAGCCTTCCTCGACCAGCGGGAGAATTACGATGCCGCTTCGCAATATGCGCACGGCCAAGCTCTTGACGTCTTCTGCTATCAAGGTGGCTTTGCACTTCACCTCGCGGGTAAGTGTGAACAGGTGACTGGGGTCGACAGTTCGCGTCCGGCTTTAGAGGTCGCCGACCAGAACACCTCGCTCAACCAGCAGATCTTGCGCGGAAGAGAAATCGAATGGATCGAGGCCAATGCTTTCGATCTGCTCAAAGACTATTCCGTCTCCCACCGCCTCTACGACACCATCGTTCTGGACCCGCCTGCATTCGCCAAAACGAAGCGGGACCTCGACTCTGCCTTACGCGGGTACAAGGAACTCAACCTCCGTGCCCTCAAAATGCTTCGCCCAGAAGGAGTCCTCGTCACCTGCTCCTGCTCGTACCACGTGAGCGAAGCCGACTTCCTCGGAATGCTATCCTCGGCCGCCCTCGATGCTCATCGCACCCTCCGACTGATCGAGGTCCGGGGCCAAGCGAAAGACCACCCGGTTTTGCTGAACGTTCCCGAAACCTCCTACCTGAAATGCCTTGTAGCGCAGGTAAGTTAATGCAAATTAAGTATATTAAGTACTTGACAATAATACGCTCAACTTTTATGATTCTTTTACGCTAACTATGTGTCTAATGGAAGTGACCGCAACCTGAGACAAATTGCAGTTCTCAAACGCCGGTCTCGAAATTTAAAAATCTCTAAACCAAGCGACATCTTGAAGGAGGATCTAGCCATGACCGTATTAACCCGTTGGGAGCCGTTCCGTGAATTTTCCACCCTCCAGGACCGCATGAACCGCCTGTTCCGCGAGTCTTTCAGCGAGGGCCGGGACGAGTCCCTGACTACCACGAGCTTTGCCCCCGCCGTTGACGTCTACGAGGACGAGCACAAGGTTACGTTGAAGATCGAAGTGCCCGGAATCGAAGAGAAAGACATCGACGTCCGCGTCGAGAACAGCACGTTGACCGTGCACGGCGAGCGCAAGATCGAGAAGGAAGAGAAAGAAGAGAACTACCGCCGTGTGGAGCGTCAGTATGGCAGCTTCACCCGCACCTTTACTCTGCCCCAGACCGTGGACACCGAGAACGTCTCGGCGAACTACGACAAGGGCGTCCTGAAGATCAGCTTGCCCAAGAAAGCCGAAGCTAAGCCGAAGCAGATCAAGGTCAACGTCGGCAGCGAAAAGCAGATCGAAGGCAAGGGCCCGAGCAAAGCCGCATAAGCAACCGTGGAAGAGCGGCGCTTCAGCGCCGCGATAGAGGTAGGAAGAATGCGGGCTTTAGCCCCTGACATGCGGGAGGCGGCAGCGGTGACCGTCTCCCGATTATTTTGGACGCTTCGGCGATCGTGTAATTTGAAACCCTGCAGCTCAATCGGCCCTCCAATTACTCAATCACCAAATCGCCCAATCACTCAATCGAGGTCATGAATCATGCCCATTCGTTGGGACAAATTTACCGTGAAAGCGCAGGAAGCCGTGCAGCGCGCGAGCCAGCTCGCTTCCGAGCATGGCAATCCGGAGTTGCAGCCGATCCATCTGCTGGCAGCTCTGCTTGAGGACAAGGAAGGTATCGTTCCGCCGGTGCTCGAGAAGATCGGGATTGGCCCGCAGGCCGTGCTGAACACGGTTTACGGCGAGATCGACAATCTGCCCAAGGTTTCCGGGCAAGCCGCGCAACCGACGCTTGCGAATGAAACCAACAAGCTGCTTGAGCAGGCGTTTAAGGAAGCCAGCAATTTTAAGGACGAGTACGTCTCGACCGAGCATCTGCTGTTGGCGGTCACGCAACTGAAGCGCGACAAGGCGCAGCAGATCCTGGCGCAGTATGGCGCGACCTATGACGCGATCCTGAAGGCGCTCACCGTTGTGCGCGGATCGCAGAAGGTCACCGATCAGAATCCCGAGGCGAAGTATCAGGCGCTGGAGCGTTACGCTCGCGACCTGACGGAGCAGGCACGCCGCGGCAAACTCGATCCCGTCATTGGACGTGATGAGGAAATCCGCCGTGTCGTGCAGGTTCTCTCGCGCCGGACGAAGAATAATCCCGTTCTCATTGGCGAACCGGGCGTCGGCAAGACGGCTATCGTCGAAGGGCTGGCACAACGCATCATCTCGGGTGATGTTCCCGAAGTGCTGAAGAACAAGCGCGTAGTCGCTCTCGATTTGGGATCAATGCTCGCCGGCGCCAAATACCGCGGCGAGTTCGAAGACCGCCTCAAAGCGGTTCTAAAAGAAATCGAAGATTCGCAGGGACAGATCGTTCTCTTCATCGATGAGTTGCACACGCTCGTCGGCGCGGGTGCGGCGGAAGGCGCTATTGATGCCTCCAACATGTTAAAGCCAGCGCTTGCCCGAGGAGAACTCCGCGCGATCGGCGCGACCACGCTGAACGAGTACCGCAAGTACATTGAGAAAGATGCGGCACTTGAGCGCCGTTTCCAGATCGTTTTCGTCGGTGAGCCGAATGTCGAGGACACGATCGCGATTCTGCGCGGGCTCAAAGAGAAGTACGAAGTCCATCACGGTGTCCGCATCAAAGATTCCGCGATCGTATCGGCGGCCACGCTCTCGCATCGCTATATCTCTGACCGTTTTCTGCCCGACAAGGCTATCGATCTGATTGACGAAGCGGCAGCCTCGCTGCGCATCCAGATCGATTCGCTTCCCACCGATATCGACCAACTGGAGCGAAAAGCCACGCAGCTCGAGATCGAAAAGCAAGCACTGAAGAAAGAGGACGATCCGAATTCGAAAGAGCGCCTCTCCGTCATTGAGAAGGAGTTGGCCGAAATTCGAGAGAAGTCGAACACGCTAAAGGCCAACTGGAAGAAAGAAAAAGATCTGATCGGCAAGGCTCGCTCTCTTAAGGAGAAGATCGAGCAGCTCAAGATCGAAGAACAAGCGGAGGAGCGCAAGGGCAACCTGCAGCGCGTGGCCGAAATCCGCTACAGCCTGATTCGCCAGGCAGAAGAAGACCTCGCCAAGCTCACCAAACAAATGGAGAGCCAGGGCAAACAGCGCATGCTCAAGGAAGAGGTCGACGAAGAAGACGTTGCGCGCATTGTTTCGAAGTGGACCGGCATTCCCGTCTCGAAGATGCTTGAAGGCGAAGTTAAGAAGCTGGTCACAATGGAAGAGCGTCTGCGCCAGCGAGTCGTTGGGCAGGATCCGGCGCTAGAGCGTGTCGCGAATGCGATTCGCCGTTCGCGTGCGGGACTGAGCGATCCAAAACGGCCGATCGGGTCGTTTATCTTCCTCGGACCGACAGGCGTCGGCAAGACCGAACTTGCCCGTGCGCTCGCCGAATTCCTCTTTGACGACGAGCACGCGCTGATCCGCATCGACATGTCCGAGTACATGGAGAAGCATTCTGTCGCACGACTGATTGGTGCTCCTCCTGGATATGTGGGGTACGAAGAAGGCGGACAGCTGACTGAGCAGGTGCGTCGTCGTCCATACTCGGTGATCCTGTTTGACGAGATCGAGAAGGCACATCCTGACGTGTTTAACGTCCTGTTGCAGATCATGGACGATGGTCGACTGACAGACGGCAAGGGCCGCGTAGTCGACTTCAAGAACACGATCATCATCATGACGTCGAACATCGGATCTTCATTCTTACAGGCTGAAGGTCTTCGCTCCGAGGCCGACTTCGAACAGGCCTCTCAACAGGTGATGAACCAGCTGCACTCGCACTTCAGGCCAGAGTTCCTGAACCGCGTGGACGACATCATCGTATTCCGTCCGCTGGGCAAGGATCAGCTGGTCAAGATCATCGAACTGCGCCTGGAAGACGTTCGCAGGCTGCTGGCGGATCGGAAGATCTCGCTCGAGCTTACCGATGCTGCGAAAGACTTGCTGTTCACGCAGGGGTACGATCCGAACTTTGGAGCGCGGCCGTTAAAGCGGGCGATCCAGAAGCTGGTGCAGGATCCGCTGGCGCTGAAGATCCTCGACGGCGAAGTGCTACACGGAGATCACGTCATCGTCGACGCCGACAAGAAATCCGGCAAGATGACGTTCTCCGTCAGCAAACGCGTCGGAGAGAAGGAACCAGCGAAGTCGAAACGGTAAGAAAAGCGCCATGGATCTCACAGATCTTCACGGATAAATCAGTTTTCCGATTTATCCGTGAGAATCGGTGTTGATCCGTGGCGCTTTTGTGTGAAGGCGTCGAGCACTGACGGTGCTTGAGCGAGGTACCATCCCGCAGCGACTCGCAGAGCGATCTGCAGTCCAAGCCAGAAGATCGGCAGTCCGATCTCAGCCATTGAGACCTTCGGAATGAGAGGTACGATGCTGATGGCTATGATCAGCATCGCGAGCCAGCGCGCCCAATTATGCAGACGAAACAATCCCCACGCGATGGCTGCATAACAAATTCCAACCAGCAGGATCATGTACGGCCCAGCGATTTCCAGGCCGTAGGTGAAGTACTTTCCAGACATGAGTGAGATTGCTCCGGGCGCGATCAGAAGGATTGCGGCAATCGTCCAGAGATAGAGCGAGGCGATCGCGAATAGTGCTGAGATGACCGTTAACCCGATCGGACGCGGCATGCAGCTAGCCTAGCAGTAATCGACCCGCAAGAATCTTGTCATCCCGAACCGCTCGGGGTTGCTCATCGATCTCAGCGGACTTTCTTCGCGAACTCAGCGGTAAGAAGGTCTTTAACCGCAGGGCACGCGAAGACTTCGCTGAGTTTGCCGAGGAGCTAAGGTCGGTCTCCAAGCTGGACATGGCGGGACTATGCTTTCCTTCGTGTTTCTTCGTGCCCTTTGTGGCTTAAAAGTTTTTCCGCTTTTGGGGCGATGTTGCGCCAGGCGGCGTGGATCGCTTTCGCCGTGATTTCTTTCTTTGCATTCTTGAGATAAACACTGGTGGCACCCCGGCGCCCCCATGTGCCGCTCACGGGCACGAAAACATCGGGATAGTCCTTTGAAAAATAGTGCTGATCTTCGGGTGAAAGCTTGACCATGCCCCGGGTTTTGTCGGGATAGCCGAGCGTGGCGAAGATCTTTCCAGAGACGCGGAAGTCGGGATGGTCCATATGCGAGCGCTCTTCGGTCTCGGGCAGAGAGAGGGCGATTTTGCGAAATTCGTTGGCGGTCATTGGCTGACTCCGAGGTCGGTAAGTTAGCACAACTGGCCGAGGATGGCAGAAGTTACGTTTCACGATCGGCTAGACATTCCCAGTTCGCTCGGTGGCGTCGTCGTGATCGGAGCCGTTCTCCACGGGGAGCACCGGGCTTTGGGAGTAGCGTCGACGACCTTTTCACGAAGAAGCAGTGGTAGACTCCGGCCATGACGGAAGAGACGAAGATTCCTGGGCCGGCGCTCTATCTTGTCGGGACTCCGATTGGGAATCTTGAGGACATCACGCTGCGCGCGTTACGAGTGCTGAAAGAAGTCGACGTGATCGCCTGCGAGGATACACGCCAGACGCAAAAACTGCTCAATCACTTTGCCATCGCTACGCGCACGACCAGCTATCACGAACACAACGAGATGACGAAATCGGCCGAACTGGTGAAAGAGATGCAAGAGGGTGCAAGCGTGGCACTGGTGACTGACGCAGGAATGCCGGGAATCTCCGATCCGGGATACCGACTGATTACGCTGGCAGTTCGGCATCACATACCAGTAGTTCCAGTGCCGGGGGCGTCGGCATTCCTGGCGGCATTGGTGGCGAGTGGATTGGCGACCGATTCGTTTCGGTTCAGCGGATTCCTTCCGGCCAAACGTGGTGAGCGCCGCGCGGCGCTGGAAGCAGTGAGGAGTTCTCCGCGGACGCAGGTGTTCTACGAGGCTCCACACCGGATTGTGGAAGCGCTGGGGGATGTCGTCGAGCTGCTTGGTGAGTCTCGGCATGTGGTGGTTGCGCGCGAGGTTACAAAGCTTCATGAGGAATTTCTGCGCGGGCGCGTGCGAGAGGTATTGGCGAATCTGAAGGCACGCGAGGCGGTGAAAGGGGAGATCACCCTGCTGATCGGGAAGGCGGAGGAAGATGATGTCGGGACGGCCACCATCGGCCGTCCGAGTGTGAGGCAGAGGACCGAGCAGATCATGACAACGGAGAATATCGATGAGAAAGCCGCGCTAAAACGCGTCGCAAAGGAGCGCGGGATTTCTAAGAGCGAGGCGTACCGGGAGATGCAACGAAGTAGATAATGCTG
>DATFQQ010000311.1:0-3102 GCA_035264195.1 Candidatus Sulfotelmatobacter sp.
GAATACTCCGCTGTGCTGAATCAAGCCAAACAATGCCGCGACCGCTTCGTAGCCGAGCGCGACCAACCCGCGCACTAACGGCCTTTGGAAATGCAAGCCACGTTCATTTTGAGCGTAATTGGGATTTGGACGAAGCCGCTGGCGCGGCGGACGCTGCCGCGTGCTCGACATCGAACAGATGGGGTGCTTCTAACGTTCAGATAAATTACGGGTCATAAGGAGGTCATCCCTATGACCCATCTTCGGAAAATGATGCTGGAGGAGCTCCAGCGTCGTCATTACGCTTATCGTACCGCAAAAACCTACACTCGAATCGTCCATGATTTCGCGCAGCATTTTCACTGTTCACCCAACAAGCTTGGTCCGGAACAGATTCGGCAGTACCAGGCTCATCTGTTTCAAGTAAAAAAGCTCACACCAGCTACCGTATCCCAGTACGCCTCGGCGCTCCGTTTCTTCTTTGTAAAAACACTGCACAGGACATTCTTGGCCGAGCACATTCCCTTTCCCAAACAACCTCGACGACTACCAGTTGTCCTCAGTCAGGAAGAAGTGGCCCGACTCATTGAGTCGGCCAGCAATCTCTTCCACCGCACCCTGCTCATGACCCTGTATTCCACCGGCATGCGGCGAGCGGAACTATGTCGGCTCCAGGTAGATGACATCGACAGCCGGCGGATGATGATCCGCATTCAGCAAGGGAAAGGCAGGCGCGATCGCGAAGTACCTTTAAGCCCCAAGCTGCTGGAGACTTTGCGCGTCTACTGGCGTTGGATGAAACCCAAAACCTTTCTCTTTCCCGGTACGGTGAAACATTGCCGTGCCGATGTTCCCATTTCTTCCAGTACGGTATGGTTCGCTTGTCACCAGGTCACCAAAGCAGCCGGAATTACCAAGCCTCTCTCGCCGCACACACTTCGTCATAGTTACGCGTCGCATCTGCTAGAAGCTGGTGCGGACCTGCGAACCATTCAGGTTTTACTGGGTCACTCCAGACTGGAGCACACTCTCGTATACCTGCACCTCTCGCCGAAACATCTCCAGGCGATCACGAATCCGCTTGATTCCCTCGAGCTCTCCAACCTCGACCAGGTTAAGCGCTCCGGGAGGCTGACGAAAAAATGACCCGGCCACCCTTGGAGGTGGCCGATATCGTTCGCGCACAAGGGAATCGCTTCATCGAGAACCATAGCCGCTGGATTCACTGGACACACCGCAAAGTCCTGCAGGCTATCGCTTCGTGCCGTACTGCCATGCTGGGCGGCCATCGCGACCAGTGTTCTCGCTGCGGCTATCGTGCCATTTCCTACAACAGCTGTCGCAACCGCCACTGCCCCAAGTGTCAGAACGGCGCCCGCGATAAGTGGATCGCAGCTCGCCAGAATGAGCTTCTGGCAGTGGCCTACGTCCATGTCGTCTTCACTCTGCCCCAGCAGCTCTCCCAACTCATGCTGCAAAACAAGAGGGTGCTCTACCATCTGCTGTTCCGCGCCAGCGCAGAAACCCTTCTCGAAGTCGCCCGTGACCCCAAACATCTGGGAGCAGAAATTGGCTTTCTCTCTGTCCTCCACACCTGGGGCCAGAACTTATTGCATCATCCCCATATCCACTGCGTGATTCCTGCCGGCGGACTAACCGCCGATCACAGCCAGTGGGTTCATCCCAAATATCAGTTTTTCCTGCCGGTGGGAGTTCTGTCCAAAGTTTTTCGCGGTAAGTTTGTGGCTGGTTTGAAGCGAGCTTTTCAACAGGGCCGACTGACCTTCGCAGGAACTCTGAAGCCCCTCGAGCACGAAAGAGCCTTTCGCTCTTTTCTACGGACGTTATTTCGCCAGAACTGGGTGGTCTATGCCAAACCACCTTTCGGCGGACCCCAGCACGTTATCGGTTACCTCGCCCGATACACCCATCGCGTGGCCATCTCTAATCACCGCCTCGTGGCCTTTCACGATGATCAGGTTACTTTCCGCTGGAAGGATTACGCCCACGGCAACAAGAAAAAGATCATGACACTTTCGTCGCACGAGTTCTTGCGACGCTTCCTACTGCATGTTCTGCCCCGCGGCTTCGTCCGCATTCGCTTCTTCGGATTCTTGGCCAACCGCACTCGAGCGACTCTACTTCCTCAGTGCCAGCTCCTGCTGCGGAATGACCCCAAGCTGCACACTACCGCGGTGGGTAACTCCTCTCCTGCCCAGTCTGGTATCTTCCGTTGTCCCATCTGTGCCAGCCCCATGATCATCGTTGAGACGTTCCCCCGCTGCAATGCTTCACCATTTAGCTTCAGGAGCCCGAACTTTGACTCTTCCTAAAACCACATTCAACTCGGACCTAACACTACCGCTCTTCACTCGTACAGCCTTAGTGCGTCCCACCACGCCTTACTACACCAATCAGTGCCTTCAGACCACCACTAACCCAAGCAACATCGGCCCACTCTCCCCGATTAATACTGCAACGCCACTTTCAAAATCCCGCACACGCCAGCCAATCACACCCGCGGATCCTCAACGACCCAAGCAAACCCCATAGCTCCCCCGCGTCCGCCGCAAGCAGCCAGCGGCTTCGTCCAAATCCCCCTATCGCCAATGCCCCGGCGGGACACAATCGTGGCCTCACGCGGCTGCACAGCGCCGGTACATTGGCGATAGGGCCCTAAGATTTGTCGCTAACTGACAAAGCCTTGGCTAGCTTACTGACACTAGGCAATGAATCCCCGGCGAATCTCCTCTTGGGGCCCTGTGCCCAAAGAACGCCTCAAGTTGCTCGCATAACTAAAGGCCACGGTGCGATGGCAGCGTGGCCTTTGCCGTTGTTAATAGCTCCGCTCCTTACTGGTCGCTCTTGATCTCCCACAGCTGATTGGTCCCGTGCTGCCGTGTCAGGAAACCGCGGGAATTGGTCAAGTTGTTAAGTGTGCCGGGCAAGTCGGCGGCCGTGGTGCCTCCCGCCGAGACATGTAGGCCGGTTGGCTCGTTGTCTTCGCCATGCGATAGCGACACTGAGTCGCGGCCGAGAGCGACGAAGCGACGGGGCGCCCCCGAGCCGTCGGTTGCGAACGCCCAAACAGAGTCCAGCTTGTTGAGCTGTTTGTGCAGAGTG
>DATFQQ010000312.1:0-14561 GCA_035264195.1 Candidatus Sulfotelmatobacter sp.
CCACTTGGCAATACCGGACCAGCCTTGGATGCAGTAGTGCTGAGTAATCTGCTCGGATTTCGGCATCGACTGAAGTTCGGCGAAGGAGATCTCGACTGGATTCTCAACCAGACCGCCGACTTTGAGTTTGTAATGCTGGAATCGTTCGGCAAGATGCGAGCGGTACTCTTGCGAATCCGGCGGTGTGCCATTTGGCCAAAAATAGGGAGAGATGTCCTCCTCTCTGAAATCTGCAACGGGCTTCATTTTCTCGAAAAGATAGCGGAACCACCCGGTGACCACGCGTCCCCCATGTTGAATGCGGCGTGGATATTTTAGAGTCAGGGGAGTTGCCAAAAGCCAAGCTGCCACCACAAGCGCGATACCGATCGCGAACATCCCAAGCCCGCCGTAGGAATTGTCATTCACCCCACGCGTGATGTGGTTCAGATTTCCGATCAGACCCGTGACGAAGACCATCGTTACGTGCGTGAGAATGAATAAGACGAAATACACCAACACTGAAAAATGAATCGTTCGGGCCACTTGCCGGTTCAACCAACCATTCTGGGTCTTGAACCGTGCCGCGACCGCTGGAGACTGAAGGAGCCCGGTGATTATGGCCAGCGGAGCGGCCACAAACACAGTCGTGAAATAGGCGATCATTTGCAGACCGTTGTATTGAAGCCATCCGGATCGTGGAGGGAAATCGAGGGACGCGTATTGGATTGCGGTTGAGACGGCATTGGGGAAGACGTTCCAAGACTGTGGGATCAACCGCATCCATTGGTCGGTCGAGAACAGTAGGACGTAGAATATGACGCCGTTGAGCAGCCAGAGCGTGTCCATACTGAAGTGCCACCAGCGGGCGAGACCGATGGAATGGCGTATGCCGGGGAGCCCCAGCCACTTCGGAAGCGTTGTGCTGTCGTCTTTGGCCGTCCAGACCCGGTCCCTCGGCACCGGGCCCCGCAACCGGAGCCAGTCCCGTCCCGGTGTGCAGTGGCCGTCCACATAAAGCCGCGGATGGTCAGCCAGAATCTGGAGACCGGAACGCATCATGAGCAGCATGAAAAACAGATTCAGGTAATGCTGGTAGCGCAGCCACCACGGAAACCCGCTTTCAACAGGCTGCGAGAAACTCCCCGTGCCCGGATATTCTTGAATGAACGCCTGCACCGCCGGGTAGGTGCGGAGTTGCTGCGCGACCGCGACCACGCAAATAGCCGCAACGAATCCGAATGGAACCAGCACTGTCAAGATCTGAGCGGTAGTAAACCGTCTCTTGCCAATACGAATTTGCGGCAGAGTCGCCATCACCTGCGGAATTCCGCCGGCGAACTCATGAGGGTCGTAAAAGTCGGTTCCCTTGGTAAGGTGGGAGGAAAGGGTTGCATTGGATGGGAACGGTTCAAATTTCCTACCTTTACTAGGCGACGCACTCATATGCAACCTCCAATCTTTACGATCGGTCTAACTGTTTTCCCAGATCGAAACCTTTGCATGACTTGTTTCGGAAGTTTTAGGTTACTGCTCCCCCAAAAGACGAGACGAAGCAGTTTCTTGGTGCTCTGATCCGTCGCAAACGGAGATTAATGACCCGGCGGTTATTGCCACCTGTCCTCCCGGCGGATGTAACCATTCCGCGCTTCGCAGACCTGCTCTAATATCAATCTGTCCTTGTTTTCCGGTAGGGTGTGGTCGACGTCGACCAAAAACGCAAGCGTGGCCGCGGGCGCCGGCTTGGATGTGGTTGGGTTCAACTGGCCGCCCTCCCGCCATGCGCAACCGGTTGCCGCCGTGCCCCCAGCACGAATTGCTCCATGGCCTTAGCGAATCCCTCCTCGTCATTCGAGGCGGTAACGTATGTCGCCGCCTTCTTCACTTCTGGGCTCGACTGCCCCATTGCGATGCTCACGCCACTCTTTTCAAACATCAGCACATCGTTCGGCATATCTCCGATCGTAACGATGTTTTCAGGCTGAATACCGTAGTGCTTGCAGGCCAACTCAGCGACATGGCCTTTATTGGCTTCCGGGTGAGTGATGTCGAGGTAATACGGCTGCGAGAGGGCCGCCGAGACACGGTCCCCAGCTATCTGCTGCAAAGCTTTTTCACTGCGCTTCGCCAGTCCGAAGTCATCGGTAACTCCCACCAGTTTTACGACCTTGTCGACGAAGGGTTCGAAGTCGTCTACCACCCTCGGCGCAAACTGTACGGTGAACTGCTCCCTGGCAACGTGCGGAGCGTTAACGTCTCGCACGAACCAGTCGATATCGGTGTATAAGAAAACGGTCAGACCATGCTCAATCAAGAACTGCAACACAAGACGCGCCACGTCGGCAGCAATCAGGCGGACGCCGAGAGTCTTGAAATCGGGTGTTACAATCACGCCTCCGTTGAATCCGCCTATAGGCTCAGTCAGTTGGAGAGGCTCAATCAGCATCTTCGAACCTCGGGGTGGGCGTCCGCTGGTGATCACAAACTTTATCTCAGCTTTGCGAAGCTTCTTAACGGCATCAATTGAGCGCTGCGTCAGTTCTTTGGCTGACGTCACCAGCGTGCCATCGACATCGGCGATTACGAGCTTTATAGTTGCGGCGGGTCGATTCGGGGCAACACCCATGACCACTCCTTTGTGGGTAACGCTGCAGTCAGTACTTGATTCGCGCCGAGTCCTTCCTGCAATCAGTACGACACTTCTCGGAAAAGAAGGCGCCTTCTCAGATCGGGCAGGTGGCCCGGAAGGATTTTGTCGTATCCGATTTTCTCGTATGCGAGTAGCAGGTCGGCACCCTCGGTGCGCGGAAATTCCCACTCCGGATCGAGCGGGATCGTGCTGGCGTGCTGGGTAAGCACTTCTGCCCCGTTAATCTTGAATCCTCTAGGCCCGCGTCGTTGGCGCGGCCGCCCAGCACTTTCTTGAGTGACCCGCGCTCGTTCATGCCAGCAGGGGCGATGACACACTGTTCGGTTGATACATTCTTAATTCCGTGACTTTTTCCGGTATTAAACTTCACGACAACCCTATCTAATTGTGCACTGCTCCTCGGCAAGGTACTGAATCCTACATTTTTATGAACAAGTGGACAGTAGAATTCGGGCACGATTTTTGGAACTGTAAAATATGACAGAGTCGTGTGACGTTGTGCTTGTACTTAACGACGAAGGTTTGGTGCGTCGAGCACATTCGGTGGATTGATTCCCATGCCAAATTCGGACCAGCTCTCCTATCCCTTAAACGGCCTGTTCCGCCACAGTTCAGGCTAAGCTGCTATCTTCGCCTTATCCAGGTCCTTTCGTTTCGTCAAGAGATCGTCATAGATCTGTTTCATATTCACGATGGCCGTGTCGTCGCCCTTGGCGACTACTTTGGCCCGGCCCCATCGGCCGGGAATGCCGTCCACGGTAAGAGTGCCCATCCACGAGGGAAGTATGGGATCCATGGAATATGTAAGAACCTCGCCCTTCGGCTCTAGGCCGAGCAAAGTGCGGATGCCGAGCATCGCGGATGCTGCCGCCCATGCCTGCGGCATACATGCTGTGGTGTACTGCACAGGGTATCGCGTCTGCGCGCGTTCATATCCGGCGAACACTTCGGGCAAACGGTGGTCGAAAAAAAAGCTGGCTTCGAAGATTCCAGTAATGACGGTGGCTGCCTCTTTGCGGAAACCGTAACTCGCAAGCCCGGCAGCAATGATGCTGCAATCGTGCGGCCAGACCGTTCCGTTGTGATACTCAATCGGATTGTAGCCTCCCTCACCCTTCGCCATAGTGCGGATTCCCCATCCGGAGAACAGCTTTGGACTCATCAAGTGGTCTCGTATGGCCTGAGCTTTGTCATCGTCTACGATTCCACTCCACAGCAATTGGCCGATGTTCGAGCATAGGCTATCCACCTTCCTCTTGTGACGGTCGAGCGCTACAGCAAAGAACTTGCGATCAGGGATCCAGAAATCGTGGTTGAAGCGTCGTTTGAGCGCTGCTGCCTGAGTTTCCAGCGTGACGGCTAGCGCCTCGTCCTTCCATATTGCACGCGCCAAACGGGAGCAACGCACCTTGGCATCGTAAACATAGCCCTGGATCTCACAGGTGGCGCGCGGTGTAGGCGCCAGAGTGCCGTCGTGGAAGAGGATGGAGTTCCAGGAGTCCTTCCAGCACTGGTTGTCGAGGCCCAGTTTGGTCTTGCGCTCGTACTCAATGTAGCCGTCGCCGTCGCGGTCACCAAAGTGGTCGATCCAATTCAAAGCTGCACGCGCATTCGGCTCAAGTGCGCGGACTAGGCTGACGTCGCCCGTCCAACGTTCATACTCATCCAACAAGATCAGAAAAAGCGGCGTTGTGTCACTGGCGCCGTAGTATGGCGACTGAGGTCGTTCGTGGAAGTACGTTAGCTCCCCAAGGCGCATTTCGTGAAGGATGCGTCCCGGCTCTTCTTCCGTGAGATCTACCTCCTTCTTTCCCTGGAACTCGGCCAGAGCCCGGAGTGTGGTAGCCGCTAGTTCCGAGTTGAAAGGAAGCATCTGATAGCTCGTAATCAAGCTGTCACGCCCAAAGAGCGCCATGAACCAAGGTAAGCCGGCAGCCGGAAGAGTGTAATCGGGCAAGGTGTCGCACCGAAAGCGAAGCGCGGCAATGTCAATCAGACTGCGCGCGTAGAGGCGGACGGCTTTCGGATGGCAGGTCACCGTCGGTGCTGCCTCAATCCACTCCTTCAGGTTGCGCCGCATTGCATCCCCTTCCTTCGTAGCAAACTTGGGATGGTGTACGGTTTTACCGGTGACGGGGGTGACGTGGAAACTGGTGCTCCAGCAGGACTTCGGTTGGAGAGTCAAACGGAACTCAAATTCACCAGCAGACTCCTTTGCAGGAGCTACCGTCGACCGGATAAGGGTCTCCCTGACAAAGTCCTCGCGCCTATATCCCAACACTCGGCGTCCGTGTCGGGTCGCCTGATAGTACTTTCCTTTTTTCTTGAGTGCATCTTTAACTTCGAAGAGATCGAAGAAGTCGGCGGCGAAGCGCAAACGCAATTTAACTTTCTGCTTTTCAGCGCTGTGGTTGATAACCGTCAAGTCTTCCACGAAGCCCTGGCCGACACAACGGCGACGGACTATGGAAAGGGTCGGGTTCTGATAGATCGTTCCCGTAGGCGGAACGCAGAAGTGCTGAGCGTAGAAGTACTCGATAGTGTCGGTGGACAGCACGTCCAGTGTTAGCCCGTTCACTGTGAGCAGCCACTTCGACAGGTGGCGCGTATCTTTGAAGAACAGACCCTCTGGCTCGTCAGGCTTGGCGGTGATATCGCCATTGCGATTTGAGACGAGAAACGTCGAACCGTCGAGAATACGGATGTTGTTATCGCCCATCGGAAGGTTCTCCCCGTGTACCGCAGACACTCGGGCGGTCCGCGCACCTTTAGAGTTCTAGCGAACTGCTGCTAAATTGCATCGTCTTGGTCATCTGTCGCTTTGACGCCCGCACGATAAAAGGATCAAGCGACAGACCGCAGCGCCGTACATTTTTGTGGCACCACCGACAAAGTAGTCGACTTGCGGGCAGGAAGGCCTTTCCCGTTGCGGTCGTACCAAGTGTCGGGAGAGACATAGCGTTGTCTATGAAGACAGCCAGCCTTGGCGTCCCCGGTTGACGCCTCGCGCTTCAGCCAGTCGCCACGTTCGAGAATCAGGATGCGTTTCCCAGTGGGAGCTAGTTGCTGCGCCAATGTGATCCTTCCGGCTCTGCTCCCGATAGTGATTACCTCGTAGTTGCCAGGCATCGAATCGACTTCATCACAGCCCTGGGCTGCTCTGCATGAGGCCGCCATCGGCAAAGACAGTCGTCGCCGTGATATAGCTGGCGGCCGTCCCGGCGAGCAATGCAACGACACTGGCGATCTCCTCCGGTTGCGCCATGCGCCCCAGTGGTATAGCGGAGTCCAGCTTCGCCATAGCGGCTGGGTCTTTCATCTCTACGAGGTTGATGGGAGTAGCGACGGCTCCTGGTCCAACGCCAACAACCAGGATGTTGTGAGGGGCCAGTTCTACGCCGGCGGTGCGTGTGAGCATCCGCATGCCCCCTTTGGAGAGGCAGTAAGCAGTATTGCCGGGCATGGGCCAATCTTCGTGCACCGACGAGATATTGATGATGTGCCCGCCGCCACCTTGCTTGATCATCTGTTTGGCCGCGAGCTGAGTTCCAAAGAATGCGCTCTTCAGATTGACGTTAAGCACCTTCTCGTATTGTGCTTCGGTCGTGTCGAGTATTGATGTGCGGGTCTCGACGCCCGCGTTGTTCACCATGATGTCGAGCCTACCGAATGCCTCGATGGTGGCGGCGATGAGTCGTTCGAGGTCAGCCACCCGGCTAACGTCTGCGTTCACGCCGATAGCTCGATCGCCTATTGCCACTATCCGCTTTTCGAGTTCGTCGGTGGCATCCGGGTGGGAGACGTAGTCGATGGTGATGTTCGCGCCCTCCTTGGCCAATGCGAGCACAATGGCTTTGCCGATGCCACTGTTGCCACCAGTGACAATGGCAGCTTTGTTCTGCAAAAGCATAACTAAACTCCTGCGTATTTGATGTTGGCCTTAGTCGGCGGGACGTCTAGGCCGCCGGCGAAATCCTAGAACTCTCGTTTTCGGCACCTTCGTCCCAGTCGATGCGTTTTTCATCGCAGCGATCCAGAACTTGAACCGGCAAGGATCTGCCGAAATAGTTCCAAGCCCAATCGATGAAGGCCTCGATTCTTACCCTGACTCCCGACATGAGAAGGGAGTGCACGCCCAGCCACGCGGCGAAGGCGATGGGACCCTCGAGTTCATGGCGTTTCTTGCCGATCGCTGCCACGGCCGCGTCACGACCAATCATCGCCATGATTCCCTTGTCGTGATAATGAAACGGAGTTGGAGCTAGGCCGTCGATTTCGGCCAGAATGTTCTTTGCAGCCCACACCCCGCCTTGCTGGGCCACCGAACCCAGTTGCGGCAGAGTGTCGTCATCTGGGCCGGGAATGTTCGCAATGTCGCCCAGGACGTAAACGCCAGGGAAGCCTTCGACGGTGAGATCCGGTCTTACCTGGATCCGTCCGCCGTGTCCTCGCGGCAGGCCGGAGCTGGCTGCGAGAGAAGATGCCATGAGTCCGCCAGCCCAAATTGTCGTGCGTGTTGGAATCGACGTACCGTCAGAGAGCAGCACATGATCGGGTGACACTTCTTTCACACCAATGCCCATCTTCAGTTGCACGCCCTTCCGTTGTAGAACCCGGGCTGCGTAGTCGTGGGCCTCCGCGGGAAACGCCGCCAGAAGAGCATGCCCATGGTCCACCAAATAGACCCGCGCGTGTTTCACCGCAAGGTCCGTATACTCCCTTGTCATGGTGTGGTTGATCATTTCGGCCAGCGCCCCGGCGAGCTCCGCACCCGTAGGTCCGCCTCCGACCACCACGAAATTCAGGGCCCCCCGCTCCACAAGACTTGGGTCGCAGTCCGCCTCCTCGAAAACGGCGAGAATTCGGGAGCGCAATCGTTGGGCTTCTTCCACGGAGTAGAGCGGGAATGCGCTCTCCTGGGCCCCAGGAGTGCCAAAAAAATTAGCTTGCGATCCTGCAGCCATCACCAGGAAGTCTCCCTGGTACCGCTCCCCGTTCCGCGTGGTCACCGTCCGGGTCTTGGGGTCGACGGTGGTCACCTCGAGCATCCTCACCTCCACGTTGTCATGACCGACAAGAGATTGACGAAGGGAAGCGGCGACATCGTCAGTGGCCAACTGAGCGGTGGCGAGCTGATAGAGCAGGGGCTGGAATTGGGAATAGTTGTTTTTGTCAATGAGCGTGACCCGTACGTCATCGCTCTTTGCCAGCTTGCGGGCGCAAGCGAGGCCAGCAAAGCCCCCACCCACAATTACGACATGCTTTTTTGAACCAGGCGCTTTCAATGCTTGACCTCCCGCATCCGCTGCAAACACCGTATCCGGCTTGCGCAGAAGACAGCCGCTTCCGGGTGAAAACGGCCTTTGATTTATACGGGTAGTGTGATGTCCGCAGGCAGAAGAGAGGATGCCCTGCTACGCAGTCTTTTGCTCGCTCGCAGAGTTGGCGAGGGCGGCTGGTATTTATGATGCCCATCGACTCGAAAACATTGGCTCACAATCTGACAATTCTGGCCTATGAAATGAACGGAGAGCTTGTTAGCGTATCGCATGGAGCGCCGCTACGGCTTCGGTGCGAGAACGAATAATGCTTCAAACAGCTTAAATGGATTGAAGCGATCGAGTGCGTTGCGGATTCACAAGTTCGGAGCCGGCAAGGGTTACAACGAGGACTACGAATTCCACAAGTGCGGGATGCCGATCTGATATGTAGCGCCTCTGTGGAGGAAAAGTTTTCAACAAGTCACTCCGTGTCGGATTCATGACGAAGCTATTTTCGGAGGCTCAAGCTTTATGGCCCTACCGATCGAAGACTATGCGCTTATTGGCAACAATGCTGCGGCTGCTCTTGTTGGCCGTAATGGATCTATCGACTGGCTGTGTTTCCCGCGGTTTGACTCCCCTGCTTGCTTCGCTGCTCTCTTAGGATCGCCAGATAACGGCCATTGGAGCATAGGTCCCAAAACCACCCACCCAAAGGTCACGCGCCGCTATCGCCAAGGCACTCTAGTATTGGAGACCGAATTCTCTGCGCCCGAAGGAACGGTCGTATTGATCGACTGCATGAATCGTCGTGGCGAGCACCAGGATGTGATCAGACTTGTTCGTGGCATCCGCGGTCGTGTGCCCATGCAGATGGAACTCAGCTTGCGTTTCGATAACGGAACCGTGGTTCCTTGGGTTAGCCGCCTGGAAGACAGCCGGCTATGCGCGATCGCGGGACCGGATCGGATTGTTTTTGGCACCACTGTCGCCCTTCGCGGCGAGGACCTCAAAACCCGGGCCGATTTCGAAGTCGAAGAAGGTCAAACGGTTTCTTTTTCGCTGACATGGTCCCCATCCTTCGGCTCCCTGCCAAGTCCATTCGATGCCGCCGCCGTCGTTGAAAACATTACAGACGATTGGAAAAAATGGTCGAGCAAGTACACCTCAAAGGGACCCTATGCCGAAGCGGCCCTCCGCTCTCTCATCACGCTAAAAGCGCTCATTCATCACGAAACCGG
Source organism: Candidatus Sulfotelmatobacter sp. (assembly GCA_035264195.1). Taxonomy (GTDB): domain Bacteria; phylum Acidobacteriota; class Terriglobia; order Terriglobales; family Acidobacteriaceae; genus Sulfotelmatobacter. The sequence goes on from DATFQQ010000312.1 coordinate 9,132, forward strand.
GGGCATCGTGGCGGCAGCAACCACTTCCTTGCCGGAGCAAATGGGCGGGGTTCGCAACTGGGACTACCGGTTTTGCTGGATCCGCGACGCTACCTACACACTGTACGCGCTCATAGAGTCTGGCTTCATCGACGAAGCTAGGGCTTGGAGAAATTGGCTGCTCCGCGCCGTGGCTGGGATGTCGGATCAAATGCAGATCATGTATGGCATTGGTGGAGAGCGCCGTCTCACTGAGTTCGAACTGGCGGAACTACCTGGCTACGCAGCGTCTCGGCCCGTAAGAATCGGGAACGCCGCCTCTGGACAGTTGCAGCTCGATGTCTATGGGGAGTTTCTTGATTCCCTCTACCTGGCCCGGCGCAAAGGACTGGAAAAAAGCGTCGCAGGCTGGGAACTGGGAAGAGCGCTGGTCGATCATCTCGAAAAAATCTGGACCGAGCCAGATGAAGGAATCTGGGAGATCCGTGGGCCGCGGCGGCCCTTTGTCCATTCCAAGGTGATGGCGTGGCTAGCAGTCGACCGCGCCGTTCGTATGATGCAAGAATTTGGAGCTCAGGGGCCGCTGAATCGGTGGGTCCAGCTACGCAGTGATATCCATGACGAGGTGTGTCGCCTCGGATTCAGCCGGGAACTGAATTCATTCGTTCAGTATTACGGGGGCAAAGAGCTCGATGCCAGCTTATTGCTACTACCCTTGGTAGGATTTCTCCCGCCCGAAGACCCGCGCGTGCAAGGCACAGTGGCCGCGATCGAGAGCAACTTGATGCAAGATGGCTTGGTCGCGCGTTACAACACCAGAAGCTCGGTGGATGGCCTGGCGGGGAACGAAGGATCCTTTCTCGCCTGTAGTTTTTGGATGGTTGACAACTATTTCCTCCAAGGCCGGATCGACAAGGCGCGTTCACTCTTCGAGTACCTGCTTTCGCTGCGCAACGATGTCGGCCTTTTGGCGGAAGAATACGATGCCAAAGAACATCGGCAGCTGGGAAATTTTCCGCAGGCGTTCTCTCACCTTGCACTCGTCAACAGTGCTCACAACCTCAGTTCCGGCGTCGAAACGAGACCGGCCCACGACCGCAGCCAAGCTCAACCGCAACCCATGGCGATCTGACGCACTGAGCCTCAGGATGCTTTATATGAAGAATCGTGCCGATTTGGTTTGGGCGACCGCGGGAGAAGCCGGTCTGGTGCTTGCGCTGGCTACAATCGGTTGGGCCACGAACCAGCCCCTAATTTTTGCCAGTTTGGGTCCTACAGCTTACGAGTTGGTGGAACAGCCGCAGATGCCGAGCGCCAGACCCTACAACATAATCGTCGGTCACCTGCTTGGTCTGGGGGCGGGGTTTCTGGCGCTCTACCTGTCGAATGCTTCGGCGGCGCCAAACGTGCTTGCAACGGGCGTCGTTGCTCCGCAGCGCCTGTGGGCAACGGTTATATCGGCTGCGCTCACAACCTTTGCGTGTCTAGCTCTAAAGGCAGGACAGCCTGCCGCTCTGGCTACTACCTTACTCATCTCGCTGGGGGCGATGCAGACTCGACGGGACGCCATAGCCATCATTGTCGGCGTTCTGTTGGTCACCGCGATGGGCGAGCCCATACGAAGGCTTCGTCTCAAGCGTGTCGCTGCGAAGATTGCAGATCAACCGGAATGACGGAGCGGTGAATACCTGCTGTTCCTTCTGCGCTCTACTTGGTAGCTGATGAAGTTTTTTTCCCGACAAACTCCAGGGAACCAGTGGCTTAACATCTGCGAGGTTAATAACACTGAGATTGACGAAGTCATTGAGGAAATGCAGCGTGTCAGTAGAGAGATTTCACAATGGCAACGGGAGGAGATAGGGCTACCCGCTAGAGAATTACAGTCAACGAGAGTTCTTAGCCTGAGCTGCATCGGACAAGCATAGAGCGCGGGGGTTCTGACGGCCCGAGATGAATGCGGCGTAGCTTTCCGCGATGTTCACCAAGAAGCGTCATTGGAGGCGCGGAAATCCTCGTTCGCGCTTACCTTATCGAGAGAAATGTACGCTTCATTGTAGCGTCAAGCTTGCGGCTGCTGAACGTGTGATGCCTGCGCCAACGCCACGAACGATGAGGGAGTAGGTACCGGCGAGTGCTGATTGCCGCGATGATATGGTGAGGGTCGTCGTGCCCGAATTGCTAATCGAAGCCGGCTTGAATGATGAACGTGCACCTGACGGTAGTCCTGCCAGGTTGAGATGTATCGTAGCCATAAACGAGCCCAGCGGCTTAATGCTTACTGTGTACGACGTCATTGCCCCTCGAAGCACGTTTCGGCTGGTTGGAGCAATCGAAATCGAGAAATCCGAGACGGCAAGTGTGACTTGCGTTACGTGAATGATCGGCCCTGCGGTAGCGGTTATGGTAACGGTGTAGTTTCCCACCGGCGTGGAGCTGGACGTCAAGATCGACAGCGTGGAGGATCCCGATCCCCGAATCGAGCTCGGACTAAACCGACTGGTTCCACCCGGCGGCAGGCCCTCGACAGTCAATGCGACATCGCCATAGAAACCCGTCGTAGCATTCGTGAGTGTAATTGTCACGCTGTAACTGGCGCTGTTTCCTGGAGTCGCGCTCTGAAAAGACGGCGTTGCGGACAAAGAAAAGTCAGGTTGCCCTAAGGTTGATTGAAAGAACCCTGCGACCAGCGGAGTTCTATAACCTCTTGCACTGATCAGCGGGGTATTGCTTTCGGCGACGCTCGGAGCGTGGTACGCAAGTGCAGCTGCAGTCGCAAGCTGCAGAACAACCGAAATCATTGTTTTAGGCGACATACGTTAGATTGCGCCGAGGGTGGACCCCATGTCGATAGTGAGCGAGTTGCGGGACGGGTCCCCAGTGATCAATTCTTTCTTGCAACGTAAACTGGCAGTTCTTCCATGGCTACTCTGGCCCACCCGTCGCCTGGGTTGTACTCAGCCATCGCCAGCGCAACATCCTGCGTTTTATCACCCAAGTCTTTTTGATAAATCACGCCGTTTTCATCGACGATAAACGTCATGATTCCCGAATTGCGGTACTCCGCAGGATAGGCCAGAATCGCAAATCCACGTGTCATCTTCCCATCGACAACGTAGTCTTTTGTTTTGCCGGTGGTCTCGTCTCTCTGCCTATTGAGTATTTGGAAGTAGTAGCCGTTGAAAGGCTGTGGCTTTCCAGCGGCATTGGTATAACCCAAAGATTGTGCAAATTCAGCGAGGCCATCAAGCGGGCTTGCGGCCTCTCCGCTCGAAACCGGCCAGTACAAGCCGTTTTGCTTGCCGTCGTCGCTCACGAACTTCTGGGCGTATTGCTTCGTCTCATCGCCAGCGTGCGTTTGATTAAAGTAGTCGTGTTCTGCATCGACGAGGACATCCAGCGCAGCGATCGCCGATAACTCGCCTTTGCCAATACGGCGAGCCAAAATTTCATCCTTGCCTGCGGCCGTATCAAAGTACCAGCGACCGTCAGAATTCTGACCGAGTGGAATCGGGAACGGATAGTTGTCGGCTCCAATATAGAGAACCTGACCGCCAGCATTGATAGCACCCCAGCGGTTCATCTGGCTGTAAGCGGCAACGAAATCCTGTAGATGGTCTTTGTCCTTCGTCACATCCCCGGTGAATAGGACCTCCTTGCCGTCGGGGCCAAAGACTTCCATCAAGGCAGTCTGATCGCCGGATTTGGCGGCTTGCAGGAGGGCTGCGCCCGCTTCGGCCGGTGTAGCAAAGGTTTTCTGAGCGGGTTTTTCAGCCGTCGTTTTCTGGGACTTGTTGCACGAGGCCATCAACGCGATCAATGCCACCAGTACAAGCAACATCCACAAACGACCTGCCAAATTCTTGTACCAGCCACTTATTTGCAACATAAAGAAGAGACCTCCGCTTCAATCTTGCTGATCAGGAACCTGTCGAACATCATCGACGTCCGCCACCACGAAAGCCGCCGAAACGTCCGCCGCCGAAACGACCACCGCCGAAGCGGCCACCACCGAATCCGCTGGACCGCATGCTTCCCCAACCACGGCTGCTCTCGGCTCTTGACGCCCAGCCTCCGCGATCGCCAAATGAGCCGGCCGAGTGATCACCCAGGCCGCTGAAGGCGTTTGAATGGCTGCCGAGATTGTTGTGCTGGGCCCAGGAATTCGAGCGGGACGAACGGTCGCCTGCTTGCGCACCTGTCCGGTTGAAATTGGCGTTATTCCGATTTACGTTTCGGTTATAGGTATTGCCGTTATTTCGGAAATTGTTCGCTGCATTTCGGTTGTAGGCAGTGTTATAGGGATGGTATTCACCGTTGTGGTAGCCACCGTGCCAGGCTGGGTTTCCGTAAAAATTGTTGTGGTTGTAAACGACCGCGCCACCATGCCAGTTGCATCCCCATGCTCCCCATCCCCAACCTCCGCCACCGCCCGCCAGAGCGCCGAGGGCAATTCCCGCGCCGAACCCGATAACTCCAGCTGCGGCGACATCACCTGCACTGTACCCGGGAGTGACGTAAGGATAGCCGTAAATCGTTGCTGGATTGTATTGGGGAACGTACACGACCTGCGGATTCGCGGGCTCAATCACGATGGTCTGCGGCGACTGGTCCACGACTTTAATTTGTGAACCCGACTTCAGTTTTCCTGCCGCTTGGGCTTGGTGACGCAAAGTCTGAATGGCTGCCATCACGTCGGATTGCTGGTCGTGGTAAGCTTCTCCGAGCGAAGACGTCCAACTCAAATTGTTGGCCATGTTGTCCAGTACTGATGGGAATTGTGTCAGTGCTTTCACACTTGCATCCCAAGACTGCCCATTGACCTCTTGCATTAATGAGCTTCCAGTGAGGTCCTTATGTTGCTGCAGCCAATAGTTCGCGACGGCGACTTGATCAGGAAATGTGGATGCCCCTAGAACCTGGGCCACCAAGGGATCCGGGTAAAGGGCAATTGGCGCCACCAGGGCTTGCAGTTGTTCGGGTGTCTGTGGCGCGCTATCTCCCGTACCCCCGGATGATTCCTGCTCTACTGCATTCGCTGCATTGGCAAAAGTGACCAGCGCAAGCGACAGGAATAAAGACAAGCTTTGTTTGACGAATGTATGAACCATGGTCTCAACTCCACGCGAATCTGATGTTTCATGCTGCCAGGTATTGTCTGCACCGCTTTGCAAAAGTCGAGTTATCCCGCCGCAGTCGCAAAGCGAGCCATAGGGCGACATTTATCACTTTCAAGAAAGAGAAGAAAGATCCCGGTGAAAGTGTAGTGGAGGGCGAGGACTGTCCAGAACTCGTAATTGTGGCAGAATCGACACTGTTTCTTCTTTTGCCGACGGTTACGTCCCAAGCTTATCGGGGGACTTCAAGGAAGGGACATCAGCGGTCTGGTTACATGAAATTCTGAAACCATGTTGGCCGAGTGGGTCACTCAGCGACGCATCGCGGACATCCACC
>DATFQQ010000313.1:0-4012 GCA_035264195.1 Candidatus Sulfotelmatobacter sp.
TTGCGGAGGCAAATCTGAATTACACACGCACAGATCTTCGGCGAAAGCAGGAACTCAGCACCGTCCAGGTCATTGCGCCGAGCGAACTCGAACTGGCGCAGCAGTCTTACGCGGTCGCGGAACAACAGTACAAGCAGGCGCAGGCCAACCTCGCGGATGCTGTCACGCAATTGAGCTACGGTAAGATCTTCGCGCCGATCGCAGGCACCGTGGAGTCGGTATCCACACAAGAGGGCGAGACCGTTGCAGCTAGTTTCGCTTCGCCCACTTTCGTCACGCTCCTGGACCTGTCACGACTTGAAGTCTGGGCCTATGTGGATGAAACCGATATCGGAAAAATCCGCGTCGGACAGTCTGCATCTTTCACTGTCGACACCTATGGAGACTACGAGTTCGCCGGGAAGGTCACGGCGATTTATCCCCAGGCCCAGATTCGTGACAACGTCGTCGACTACGTCACCGTCATTCGGTTTCAGTCGCCCCGAGACCGGATTCTCCGCCCAGAGATGACGACCACCGTTCGGATTGCGCTCGAGCAACGCCAGAGTGTGCTCGCTTTGCCGATCCGTGCGATCCACCGTGAGGGCAAACGTCAGTTTGTAATGTTGCGCGCTGGAGACCAAGGGGAGCGCCGCTGGATCACCACCGGCCTCCGTGATGACAACTACTGCGAAGTTACCGGTGGCCTCCAGGAAAACGACGAAGTGTCAGTAAGTGCGGCCGAGAAACATTGAAGGACAATCAAATGATCGAACTAAAAGAAATAAGCAAGACCTACAAACGGCCTACGGGAGAGCCAGTCGTCGCTCTGAACGATGTTTCTCTTCATGTCGAGAGCGGCGAGTTCGTGGCCATCGTCGGGGCGTCGGGCTCCGGCAAATCGACTCTGATGAACATCCTCGGGCTTCTGGATTTGCCGACTGCCGGCCGCTACTCGTGGAATGGACAGGATGTAACGACCCTCGATGCAAACCGTCAGGCCGAGATGAGAAACAAGAAGATTGGTTTTATCTTTCAGTCCTTCCATCTTCTGCCCCGCACGACGGCGCTCGAGAATGTCGAATTGCCGTTGCTTTACTCAGATCGCAAGTCCATCAAGGACCTGAGCCGGAGGGCGCTCGATGCTGTCAATCTCACCGATCGGATCCACCACCGGCCATCGGAGCTCTCGGGCGGACAGCAGCAGCGAGTGGCCATCGCACGCGCGCTGGTAAACGAGCCGGACTTATTGCTCGCAGACGAGCCAACGGGCAATCTTGACCGCGCCTCTGCATTGGAGATCGTCTCGACATTCCGATCTCTGAACCGCGCAGGCCGCACGATTGTGCTTATCACTCACGATCAGGAGATTGCCAGCTTTGCCGGTCGCATCGTCAAGCTCGAAGGGGGACGAATGGTTGGCGACGAAAGAGTAACTGCATCCACGGCGGTCACCCAGGAGGCGCAATGAAGAACGCACGGCTGGCAAGGCACAGTTTGCGAATGATGAGCCGATACAAGGTCCGTACTGGGTTCATGATGCTTGGGAGCGTAATTGGCATCGCCGGCCTGACATTCGTGATTGCCGTCGGCCAATCAGCCCAGCGGAAGATCCTCAAAACGGTCGGCCAGATGTTCGGTGACTCCGGCATCGTAATTCACGACGGAGGTGGGCAGATGATGGGAGGTCCCCACGGACCGGGCACGCGATTGAAGATCGACGACATCGCGGCCATTGCCAAAGAGGTGCCCGGCATCGAAGCCTGGGACCCGATGCAAACCATTACGGCATCCGTTCGTCACGGAGACTCGACCGACAACGCTGCGGTGTTCGGGGAATCTGAGCGATGGCCGCAAGTCTGGAACCGGACAGCCTCGCGCGGAGACCTCTTCGACGAAACGGCCGTCACCGGCTCGGCTCGCGTTGCCATCATTGGTGAAACTGTGGCGAAAGCATTGTTCGGAAGTGACGATCCACTTGGCGCTGACATCCAGATCGGCTCGGTTCCCTTTAAGGTGATCGGTGTCCTTGAGGCGTGGGGTACTGATCCTCATGGGATGGATCGCGATAACGAGGTGATTGTTCCCATCTCCACGCTGATGCGGCGGCTCACAAACGTAGATACCATTTCCGCCGCCAAACTCGTGGTTACCGATGCCGGACGTTCGGACGAAATGAAAGCCGAAATGAAAAGGATTCTGCGAGAACGCCACGGTCTTACTTCCGGACAGCCGAGCGACTTCTCGATCATAACGGCCACCGAGATTCGACGAATGGTGGCTCAGGTTCAACGAGTGCTGTTTTTCTATCTTCCGCTCGTGGCTGTGATCGTGCTGGTTGTCGGAGGAATCGTCTCGGCCAGCCTGATGCTCGCTTCGGTGAATGAGAGAATCGCGGAAATTGGCTTGCGCAGAGCAATCGGAGCTCGCAGCCAAGATATACGGCTGCAGTTCCTCCTGGAGACTACGATCACAATGCTGGCTGGTGGTGTCGGAGGCGTGATATTCGGGTACGCGGTAGCGCAACTGGGCGCCACACGAATGCATTTGGACGGAGTCAATCCTTGGATGGCTGCGCTCCTGGGAGTCGCTGCCTCGAGTCTGGTTGGCTTGCTCGCAGGCGTTCTGCCGGCGCTCCGCGCCGCGCGATTGCATCCTGCTGAAGCACTGCGATGAGAATCGTACGCGCACTGCGGGTCTCCATGCGGGGTCTGTTCGCGCATCGCGTGAAGGCGATTCTGGCGGTGTCGAGTGTGGCAGCGGGAGTGGTGGCTGTGGTGGTGACCGGAGCGATCGGTCAGGGCGCAAAAGATGAAGTGCTTCGCCAAACTGAGAGTATCGGAACAAATCTGCTGGTGGTGAGACCAGTACAGGTCAGTAACTCCGCTGCCCGCAAGGACGTCAGAGGCGTGGTCACCACCCTTAAGTTGGACGACTACCAAGCCATCACTCAGCTCCCACGAGTCTCAGCTGCAGTACCCGGATTCGAAAGCTCTGTCATCGTCAAGGCGGATAATCTCTCGATGTCTGCGATGGTTATCGGAACAACCTCTCCATATCTCGACGTGTGTCGCTTTCGCCTTCACGAGGGTCGCTTCATTACCGACGATGACGACCGCAGTGCCAGCCGGGTCGCAGTTCTCGGAGCACGCGTTAACGAGACGCTTTTTGGTGGCCAGAACTCGATCGGGCGGCAGATTCGGGTGCGGAATGTTCTGTTCGAAATTGTCGGTGTTCTCGAGGCGAAAGGTGTTCTCGCCGACGGGTCCGACGAAGACGATCGGATCGTCATTCCGATCCATACCGCGCTGCGCCGGGTCTTCAACTCTACTTGGCTAAACCCTGTCTTCATCAGCGTGCGCGACGTGACCGCAATGGATCAAACTCGCACTGATGTAGCGGCGTTACTTCGAGAGCGCCACAGGCTGGTTCAAAGAAACAAATCCGACGACTTCTCCATTCAGGACAAGACGAAGGTGCTCGCAGCTCGCAAGCAGCTTGCCGATTCTTTGAATCTCCTCGCTCTAGGGCTGGCGGCAGCCTCGCTGGTGGTGGGAGGTGCCGGTATTCTTGCGCTGATGCTCATGTCGGTGAAGGAGAGAACCACCGAGATCGGACTGCGCATGGCCATTGGAGCAAAGGGGAGAGATATTCTTTTTCAGTTTCTGTTGGAGGCAATCTTCCTCTCCGCCGGCGGCTGGCTGGCAGGAATCGCGCTTGCGGCCGTTGCCACGTTTATCATTTCCCGTGCGACCGACTGGATCGCGGCTATGTCCGCTTCGCTTGTGTTTAGTACGTTCACGATTGTGGTGACCAGTGGGCTCATTTTCGGTATATACCCTGCCCGGAAGGCATCGCTCATGACTCCCATCCAGGCATTGCGCATGGAATAGAGTTGTTATGGAAGGAAACGCCACAAGACATGCCTGCCGACAAGAGAGTGCTTCTCATCGATGATGATGAGCGATTGAACGCTCTACTGACGAAATATCTGAGCCGTTTCGGCTTCGCCGTTCGCGCGGCCACCCATCCG
>DATFQQ010000314.1:0-13829 GCA_035264195.1 Candidatus Sulfotelmatobacter sp.
GCAACGTTAGTACAGTCTGCGCTGAGCTGGTGTCTTCTTTTGGCATCGGCAAAGTGGCAGGCAGATGAGCCATCCAGTCCGAATCGTTGATTATCGGAGCGGGACCGGTTGTCCGATGAAGCGCATGGAGCGCGACGCCTGATACACCAATAGACTCTTCTCCGTATTCGCCATTTGGATAGTCCTTCCAGAGTCCAGGCCTGCCATCGACCGTATTGTCCAGCAACCAGGTCCGACCCCTACTTATGGCCTCTACCACAGGCGCCTCTTGCGGTTTGTCGATCAAGTTTCTCCGCGAAAGCTCCGCTAGTGCCCAAATAGAAAACGAGGTTGCATAGGTTGAGGCATTCCTGGGGTCGTCGGAGGCCGGGTACATCGACCACCATCCCGCCACGTGTTGATTATGTAAGACAAAATCAATCTGTTCGACGCGTGGACGGGCTCCCATGCGTGCGAGAGCCAATAATACCCAAGCGGTCGTGCCTAGGTGTTCCGGAGTCGCAGGCCACATTCTCCAGCAGGCACACGTGCCCGAATGGCTTTCAAACCAATTTGCCATCTCGCCTGAGCTGATCGTGTTGTCTCCCTGAAGACTCACAACTAACTGGGCTTCGGTCCAAGGGCCGTAGCTGCCGTTCTCAAGGTCTCGGTTTGAAGCTGAGCTGGCGTCTTTGAGCTGATTCGTCAGGTCCCGGATCGGAGTTGCGACGTTCGCATCACGCGGCGCAATAAGTTGGCGTGCATCGATGTAGAATCGTGCGACAGTGATTGTTTGCTTGACCTCTTCCGGGTTATTCCACGCTTTTAAGAGTACTGTTCCGACACCCGTGGCAGTTAGTAGCAGGAGAACACAGTGGGTGTAGCCGAGTCGAGAAATAAGCTGATTGACGGGACGATAAAGTCGTTCCTTGATCGGCTTGAGAACTCGTTCTCTGAGATTCTCAATTGGGTTTTTGTCTTCTACGTCGGCCGGAGATTGTCCAAGAGGCTCTCGGCGCATGAGATCTGCCCCCCCCAGAGTTCCAGCATTCTAACTCATTTTGACTAACTGAACTATATGCCGCGATGGCGAGAAACATCCTCGTCTTGCACTCGGCGGGCCGATGGTGGTCGTGGCCTTGACAATATCCTACGAGGGATCGTTGTCGTAACATCCCCATAACGCTCACTGTCCTTTTCGGTGATCATGGGTCTGAACGTTCCATTCCGCAAGCCGCGCAGAGACACGTGAACCGGAAAGGTTTCTTCGGGCCATCGATAACAGAGAGGCACAAAGTGTGGTGAATAATTCCATTCCGCCGCGTTCTCTGTAGGTGCTTTAAAAGAAAGGGCTTACTTTTGAAAAATGTTAGGGAGAAACGAGCCCACGTCGTTAGATTGACATGCCTGCACAGAAGGGGCAGTGGTGGTCTAAACCCCCGGCGTCCCTTTTTCTCAGCTTTATGTCGGGTGTCACTTGTGGTGTCAGTTGCAATTGGATGGTAGTGCGTCTTCTTGCATTAGTCAGAGGAATAATTCTCCTTGTCGAGGTGCCCTAGGTTGTGCAATAAGAACGCACTTGTCACTAATTACCAAAGGTTGTGTTTCATTTGCTGCTCACTTCGAAGGGATTAGAAATCCGATGCTCTATCCGTTTGAGCTACGGGCCCCCGAACAAAACAGATGAGGATGAATTCAGTATAGCCAAAACTCGCCGCCGAGCATCTCATATACGGACCTATGCCCAAAGCCAAAGCAAAGTCCAAGCCCGAAGCACAGACTCAGCCAGATGTGCTGAAGGGATGGAAGCAAATTGCCGGATTCCTCGGCGAGCCGGTTTCTGTGGTGCAACGGTGGGCTTCCACCGGCATGCCGGTCCACCGTGAAGGACAGTTCGTCAGCACCACTCCCAAGGAACTCAACGACTGGCTCGGACAGCAGTCAGGAAAGCCGGTGCATGTCGTCACCGACGAGAGTGACCTCACTTCGGAACTGAAACGTGGCCTGGCGTTCGTCCGAAAAGAACGTTAAGGTTCGGTAAGCATCGCGCCCGAACTTGATGAGGATCTATTTCGTAGCGTCAGCCCACTCCTCTGAGCCGCGCTGTAGAAGTGCCGCGCGATCCTCCGGCAAGATCCAGCGCTGCTTCACCAGATTGTCGACCGCGCTGGTGTAGCGCGTCATATACTCTTCACGACCGGAGTAACGCTCCTCGATTGATCTCCGCGGATCTCCTGTCTTCTGCCGGTCCGCGGCTGTCTTCGCAAACGGAATGTAGGAGCCTTCGAATGAGACGCGTTGATCTGCCGCGCCAATGGAGGGATCGCGCAGGTTCCAGCTTGCGCAGGTTGCAAGAGGTACCGTGATTTCCGGCAGGCGTACTCCGTCGCTTTCGTTGCCATCGGCATCGACTTGCGGTACCAGCACGGGAAAGGGGTCGCCAACTTTGGGCGGCTGAATCGAAAGAATTCCATCGCGCCAGTTCGGGCCGAAATCCAGACGCGTGCCAGCATTTGCTTCATGCGGCATATTCACGCCGGGAATACTGGGGAACGCGTAGCCACGCAACGGTACTAGCGTTCCGTCAGCGATCTTGGGATAGCTGCTTGGCGGCGGAGGAGCACTGCCGCGCACCCACGTGTCCATGTTGGTGATCATGGCGCGCCAGAAATAGCGGATAGCGAGCGGTGACTCCGGTTGCTGGCCCTCCAGATCGCCTTCACCTTTTGCTGGTGGCCACGGTCCCGGGAAATGCTGCAAGCCTGTGAAGTGATAGATGCGGACCTTATCGGAGATCGGCATGTCCTTCTTGCCATCAGCAGTGACGTGAATCAGAGCAGCAGCGCGTCCCCAATATTCATAAGACGTGTTGGAAAGGAAAATCCTGGGCACGACTTTCTCCGCGACGGCGCGGTCAAGCAGACCGGATGACTCTTTCGTGAGCGGGTCTGTCTCTGGTTCGTCAGTGAACGGAAAAATATCGGTCGGGAAGAAGATGGAAGAGGTCGGCTGCGCATCGCGCGAGGGTTGTGCGAAGCGGTAGTTGAAACTGCCGCGACCCGCACCGGCCACGTGCGCCAGCACACCGTCAAGCGCGATCCTGCCGTCTTCGTCGGCATTGAAGCCGTCGTAAATGAAGTTCCGCAGGAAACGTCCGTTTTGCGAGATGCCTTCTCCATAGACGCGTTGCGCTGGTGCAATGGCGTCGCTCGCATGCTTGGCGTACGACGCGAAGTCGCGCACCGCGGCAAAACCCAGACCAGCGATCACTGGATCGGCGACGACATAAACGTATTCATAGATCTTTCCGGGATGGAATCCGCCATTGAGATGAATGTGGCGCTCGCTCGGAACGAGCTTTCCATCCACGGTGTGCGCGAATTGCCATTCCGTGCGCGGAATCATTGTGCGCGGGGCATCGCGAGAGTCTCGCACCGACAGCATATTGCGTGGATCGTCGGGTGAGGCTGCCGGATACTCCGAACCGCCCATGTTTCCCGTAATCAAATGGCCGAGCGGAATCTCCGGCATTTCCTTGGAGGGCATCAGATCACCACGCAGCAAGCCGGTGATGGTCTTGCCGTTCTCTTTCGCGATCGGAGCGTAGAGGCGAAGAGCGTCTTCACCCACGGCGTCCCATTGCCAGCCGAGGCTGACGATGGTGAAGCCGTTACGGAGGAGCCAGGCATCGCCGGCGTCGTTGGCAACGTTCCAATTCCCGCCATCGACCAAGCTGATGATGCGGCTGTGGCCGCGGTTGGGATTCTCGAGGATCATCGATCCGTTGCCCTTGTGAGGATCCTTCGGGCGAACAGCGATGAAATCCGCAGAGAATTCCACTTCGCCATTCTTCAAGTTCACAGCGTTGGCGAGATCGACGATTCGTTTGTTATGAGGATTGGCAACTGAAACAGAGAAATAGATTCGGCCAGTGATGCGCTCGTAGACTCCTGGATCGCCGAACGACTTGCCGTTGATAATGTCCTGACGCGATGTGACCTCGACGCGAAGCACGCGCGCATTGAGTGGAGAGGCAGCGAAAAGAAGAATGAGCGAGACCGCGAAGCCAAACCGTCGCATGCGCGGAAGGATAGCATGTCGGGAACGAGATTCTTACTGGAGAACTCGCAGAACGGTCAGCGTTGCGATGGATATTGTTAGATCGTGCTGACCGCGACGAGCGGCTGGCAGGCTGAGTCGGCCCGGGGGAACTCTTCGACACGGCGCGATCTTAGTTTGCTGAGCACATAGTCGAGCAGCGGCCGGTCGCCACGACGAATCTGCTGGAACTCGACGCCCATACCCAGATTGTCGACTAGATATTTGACCTGTGCCTTTACAGCGAGGCTGACATCGAAAACATTCAGCATCAGACGGAAATCTGTGCCGGGGCGCATTTGCTCGAGCGCGCCGAGGCGTGCACCGTACTCAGAGATCTGCTGCACCTCTCCGGCTACGTGCTGCACTCCGCCGATCACCTCGGCCTGCCCTTCCACGTAAAACCGCGGACGACGGCGCCGGTTCGCATCTGGGCGTGTGATCACCTTGCTGGATGCGCGACGTTCAAGTCCATCAAGAATGACGGGTTGAAATTCCTCTTCCATTTGCCGCAACTCATCTTCCCACGGCGTTTTCCCCTCAACGCATTGCACAGCGAACTGTCCGCGCAACGGCGATGCGGGGTCTGCGGACCAGACGACTTGACAGATGGCCTTGTTGCGTCCGCGCTCTACCAGCACCAGGTCGCCAATGTTTACATCCCGCGATCCGACGAGACGCGCTCCCTGCGGATGAATGTCGTATGTGCACGCAACCTCAGCAGATCCACGACCTTCCTGGCCGACCAGGCTCCAACGCACGGGCAACGCCAAATGCACCAGTTTCCGCGTGAGCAGGCCGTCTTCCGGCAAGTTGGAATTGTTCCGCACGGCGTTGATCCTGTGGAAAAGTTAACAGTACATGTCCGGGCGGGCAACGTACGGGCGTACTCAGCGATGTGGTTACCAAGGCGCTACAGCCGCGGCTGAGGGGACGATCTTTACGGGCCCATCTCCTGAATCCGCTTGCAGGATTGGGCGGTCTCGTGGAAGATGAGAGAAACTCCCAAGTCTGATGAAGTCTTATACCTTGAAGTCGCGATCGGGGCGTCCGTTGTCAGCTTCGGCGGCGAAGCTGCGCTTGCTGAAACGACTGCGATGCACTTTGCGCTATGAGAAGCGAGCCTGGGCCTCGGGTGCGCGACTCGTTGCCGGAGTCGATGAAGTGGGCCGCGGATCTTTGTTTGGATGCGTGGTAGCGGCCGCGGTGATTCTCGATCCGGCGTATCGCGTACGTGGATTGCGCGATTCGAAGCTGTTAGAGCCGGAGCGTCGCGAGATCTTGGCAGAGCGCATTCGTGAGCACGCGGTCGCGTGGGCTGTGGCGGCGGTGGATGCCGCGCGCATTGATCAGATCAACATTTATCAGGCATCGAGGGCCGCCATGCGCGAGGCTGTGCTGCGGTTGGCGCCAGCGGCTGACCATCTGCTGATCGATGCGGTGAAGATCGATTGCGAAGTCCCGCAGGATGCGATCATTCATGGCGACGCGCTGTCGGCATCGATTGCGGCTGCGTCAATTCTTGCGAAGGTGGAACGGGACCGCATGATGTGCGAGTGGGATGCGGTGTTTCCTGCATACGGTTTGGCGTCGCACAAGGGATACAGCACGCCCAAGCACCTTGCGGCGCTGCGCGAATTGGGCCCGACGCCACTGCACCGGCAGTCGTTCGCGCCGGTGTGGCAGAATCCTGTGCCGCAAGAGGCGTTCGCATTCATGACAGAAGATGAGGAGAGCACTGTGGTATCGCTTGAGGAGTCAGCCGCTGTGGTGATCTCGTCGGCTGCATCGATGGAGTGACGTGTCTAGGGTCCTTCGGAGGGCATTTGCCTTCCTCAGAGTGAGGTCGCGAAGTTGTTGTCGCTGAAGGCATTGCCCGCTATCAGGCGGTTTTCCATAATGTTCCTTCAGGAACATTTCCATGTACAATCCTGTACATACTTTGGTCCGACATTTGACTTAAGCCTGGCAGAGAGAAGGAGTTATGAGTAAACAGCGGGACCCTGGAGCAGAGTCGAGCAAGCGAGCCGGCGTTCCACGAAGAAAAAGGGCGCGACTGCGGAGAAGGGCAGTAAAATCTGGCGCTCTAGCTCTTTCAGCGCCGGCGCGGGATGCGCAATTGCGCAATTTGAAGATCGGGGATTTGTATCGTCCGCTGAAGAAACCGGTCACACTGCGGCTCGATGCCGATGTTTTGGCATGGTTCAAGAAAGACGGACGGCGATATCAGACTCGCATCAACCAGGCGCTGCGGAAAGTGATGGAGCGGGAGATGAAGTAGCCGTTAAGCCGTAGATTCGTTAGTTACGAGAATCGACGTGGCAGGAGCTATGGTTTCACGTAACGTTCCAAGACCATTCCGTGTTGGCTTGCCACCGATTGCAGTTCCTTGAACAACGGTTCGAGCCTTGGAGGAGTAGCTGGTTCGAGCCTTCCGGCCCAGGCGAAATGGGTGCCGGCGGGGAAGTGCGGCATCGCAGCTCTTAGTTCATCAAAGTCGAGAAATCCGTCGCAAAAGCTGATTTGAAGGCTGGGTCCGGATGGCAGAGTGGAGTCAACAGCGATATCGATCGGATCCTGCCAGGCCTGCAAGTCAATATTTCCGTCGACGCTACGGCCCTTGATATATAGCGGACGTAGCCTCTCAATCGTTTCTTTTGATCTACACGGACCGGCTCCGAGGAGCAAGGCTTCCGCAAGACTGTCTTCGTAGCTTTGCTCTTGTGAGGTATGGGTCTTTTTTCCGCCCATTCCCTATGCCAGGCTTCAAGGTTCTTCCATAGCTCTGACTCTACACTTGCATTTCCCGTCCACTTGAAGATGTAAGCTGCATCTGCAGCGATTCGCCTGTCTGGATAACCGATGTAGTCTGCAGCCAAAGCGTTGAGCTCTTCCGGAGATCGAACGTGCGCAACGAGCCCTTTCGAGGCGCGCACGCGTGCGATCTCAGTGAATACAGAAAGGCAGTTGACGGGCGCGGTTTTCGCACAGCGCCGCACCATCTTCTTCACGAAGATGGGATCAGCGTGGAGGAGGTACGAAAGCAACAGCGCCTTTTCGTCGGATGTCCATCGCGGGGCCCCCTTGATGTACGCCGACTTTACAACTGGAAGAATGTTGACAGTGCCATACCGCTCCAAAACGCTGAGTATCGCCAGACTCGCGTAGTTGGACTGCCCCGGTGGCAGAACAGAGAGTTGGCGTCGCGCGACGGCGTCGACCTCAGGGAGAGTTTCATCCTCCAGGATCGTCAGAGCGTCTCCGTCAACACGTGGCGAATCCGACGCAATCTCATCTAGAATGATCGCCCTGCCCATGGCCGGATCTTCGTCGTAAATCCGCCGCACGATCAGTCCCCGAAAAAAACGCAGATCACGTTCTGAGCTGTCATCGCTATCGGGTTGCTGCTTATCGAGGGACTCGTACAATTCACGGAGGTAAAGCGTCAGGCTCGAACTTTGAAACAGTGGATAGTAGTTGGAATTCACCAGAAAGAACTGGTCTTCGGCGGGCAAAGTCGGGAAGATGTTCGCGGCTGCGAACTGAAAACAGCTCTGCCGGGCAGAATCCATGTAATCTGTCCGAAAGAATTGATCCTGAACCAGTGTTTTGAAGCTGGTACTCTGTGCTTTGCCCTTCTTCTGCAGTACGGATTCCAGCAGGATGTCGAGATATAGGGCCGTGAGGGCATACATCGACGGATTCGAGCCACCCTGGATATGGGCTCCAGCGATCAGAGTTTTGTGCGCGAGATCCATGATGAACAGCTTCGTGACCGGCACATCGGGATCCGTGAGCTCTGACTGCAAACGAGCGATTTCAGGAGACGCTTGCTGAATCTGGGGAAATGGAATGGTTGCAGTGCAGGGTGAATCTTCGCGAAGCGTGCCGGTTTGTGCTGGCTGAGCGACTGAGGGCACAGATATCGCGATCAAGACGAAGAGCGTTGGAAAATGTCTCAAACAGGTCAGTTGCATAAGGAAAGGCGAAGCGCTCCTTGCTCATATTGACACCGCCGAACTAGATTCGAACGTGACGTCGGTACTGAAGACTTTGGTGATTCCCGCGTAGCCGCAAGCGCCACAGCAGTAGGAAACAAATCCCCAGCTGAGTCGCGGGTAGGGATCCTTCGACTGCGTTTTCGTCACTTCGCGGACGAAAACTCCGCTCAGGATGACATCGAATGGGCGTTGGTGTCAGAGCGTGCGTCGAATCACTGACATTTATTCCGCCAAACATTACAAGTCCTGCGGGAGTGTTTGCCATGAAACGACTACTTCGGTGGGCTTTGATTCTGACCATCTTTTCTCCTCTGATTCTGGCGCAGGATACGCCGATGTTCCGCGGTGATCTGCGGCATACGGGCGTTTATAAGGCGACCGGAGTTCCAAAGTTCAATTCGATCAAGTGGAAGTTTCATACCGCAGGGCGGGTGATATCTTCGCCTGCAGTAGTGGGCGGTGTGGCTTACTTCGGCAGCACAGACTGCAATCTATACGCAGTCGATGCGGGATCGGGTGCGTTGAGGTGGAAATTCGAGACCAAGGGCTGGGTCGTCTCATCTCCTGCGGTGGCCTCTGGCATCGTGTACCTTCTGAGTTACGACAGCAACTTCTATGCAGTGGATGCCGCGAGCGGGCAACTGAAGTGGAAGTTCCAGACGGGTGGTGAGCATCGCTATACCGCAAGCCATATGCACTACCTGCAGCCGGCAGCCGAGAAGATGCCCGATCCGTGGGACTTCTTTCTTTCATCTCCGAGCGTGTGGGAAGGCGCGGTCTACTTCGGCAGCAGTGATGGAAACGTTTATGCGCTTGATGCCGTGACGGGCGCGCTACGCTGGAAATTCCAGACCGGAGATGTGGTGCATTCGTCGCCAGCGATCGCGGATGAAACTCTTTATATCGGAAGCTGGGACACATTTCTCTATGCGCTGGATGCTGCGACCGGACAGGAGAAGTGGCGGTTCAAGACGGGGGATGATCCGGAATATCACAATCACGTGGGGATTCAATCGTCTCCGATGGTGGCAGATGGTGTGGTGTATTTCGGATCGCGGGATTCATACGCCTATGCGGTCGAGGCCGCGACGGGAAAGCAGATCTGGAAGTTCTCGACGGGCGGATCCT
Organism: Candidatus Sulfotelmatobacter sp.; assembly: GCA_035264195.1. Taxonomy (GTDB): domain Bacteria; phylum Acidobacteriota; class Terriglobia; order Terriglobales; family Acidobacteriaceae; genus Sulfotelmatobacter. The sequence continues at coordinate 9,207 of DATFQQ010000314.1, forward strand.
GGGTGAATAATTCGCCGGTCGTGCGAGACGGCAAAGTTTATTTCGGGACATCCGTTCCCGGGATCATGCACGCTGTCGAGGCGAAGACGGGCAAAGTCATTTTCGATGTGCCCTCCGGCAGTCCAGTATTTGCTTCTCTGGCGATTGCCGGCGACATGCTCTACATGGGCAACTTTGCTGGGAAACTTACCGCCATCGATCTTAAGGCGCAGAAAGTTGCGTGGCAGTTTGAGACGGACGGTGCTAAGAAAAATGCACCGTCGATTACCAATGCCGATGGAAGTATCAAGTGGGAGAGCCTCTTCCCAGGACCGAATATTTTCTACGACGACATGATGCTCACAGTGCACAAGCTCTTCAGCGCAGGCACCATTCTTTCGTCGCCGGTTGTCGTGGGGAACACGGTCCTGTTTGGCAGTGCGGACGGGAATCTGTATGCGCTGCAGTGAGTGGGTGTTCGGGAGAGAAGAGATCAAAATCCCCACTTCTCGCAAAACCGCGAGAAATGGGTGCGCACCGTCATTGGCCAAGGTGCCGTTTGATGGATCGGGATTTGTGGTGCGCTATTACAAAGGATCGCTGATGCTCGATTGGATCAGAAACACGGTAGGGAGCGATCAGTTCTATTCAGCTGCGCGTGATTTTTTCCAAACCTACAAGGGAAAGTCCATCGGGACGGAGGAGTTCAGGAGCTTTTGGAAACAGGAGTTGGGTGAGAAGAAAGATCTGCTTGATGTGTGGCTGGATTCAACCGGCGGATTGCCGCAGGTGGGCAAGTGAGAACTTGACGTCGGAGATCGGCACGCTGCGTGAGATACGACCGTCGACGCCCGTCCAGGGGCTAAAGCCCATCTGCCTCTATGTTACTAACGCGGCCCTAAAAGGGCCGCTCTTCCACGGTTGATACCGGCGTCAGTTGATACCGCCACCGTTTTCGTCGATACGCTTCTCTTATACCGTCGATGTATCTGCGGCGTGTCATCGATATGTTTCCGGATGCGACGCGTCTTCATTTCGTGGATGACAGTGATCCGTTCAAACTACTGTCCAGTTGGTTCACGAGTTCTGTATTCTTCTCCAAGGCGCGCTGCAGGATTTCGGCTTGTTGCTTTGCGGTGGGCCAGTCTTGTTTTTCTACTGCTTCAGTGAGACCAGGTAATTCGAGATGAGCGTAGGTGAATCTTGCTCCATAGAGGATGTGCTTGAACCACGGGCGTCCGGGGATGCCGTCGGGATTGAGCCAGTTGCGCTCGACTTGCATCATGCCGCGGTTAAGGGTGGCGGCGAGTTGGGGGTCGATTGGGCCGGGGGATAATTTTTTTCCTAGCTCGGCGTTCAGTTTTTTCCCCGAAGCTTCGAAGGTGTCGATGGCGTGATAGAGGTCGTCGAAGCTTACGGGGGTCGATGCAGTCCCAGATGCGGCGCTGGCAGAGTCAGCTTTCGTGCGGTCCTTCACGACGGTTTCGCCGCCGCTCAGGATCACATCGGGGTTGGGGTGTGGCTGTCCCGACAATGTCTTTTCATTCGCCTTCGCGAGGTCGTTCACGAACCGGCGAATGTTGCCGGCATAGGTCGCGAAGTCGAACGGTAGAAGATCGGCATTGGCTAGACGTAATGCGGTGACTCCCCACAGTTGGCTCATCAAGGTGTGGTATTTGTAGCCCGGGTCGCCGAAATGGTTCATCCAATAGAAGTCGTCATAGGCGGAGTGATAGACGCCGTAGTCGCCTTCAAATCCCAGACCGATGACTGGCATGCCGATAAAGTTCAGAAAGACGGTATGGTCAGAGCCGCTGCCGATGCGAGTATCGGCGAGGGTTTCACTGGCGACTCCGGAGTCAGCGAACTGCGTGGATTTCTTGCCTGCCCTCTCTCGTTCCACCGTTGCTTTCCATGCGTCGTAGAGGCTCTTGCCTGAGGGGTCCTGCAGCGAGCGAGTAGTTTGCTCAAGCATCGGAGCGAGCGAGGCGACGGCTTGTCCGTGAAATTCGGGGCCCGAGGTGGCTTCATCGACGTTGATGTAAGCGACGGCCTTCTGGCGGAGATCGTCGGCGAACTGCTCTCCCCACTCGGTGGATCCGGTGAGGCCGACTTCTTCGCCGTCCCAACTACAAACGACTAGAGTCCGGCGTGGGCGAATGCCCTGCTGCTTGAGTTGGCCGAGACCACGGGTGAGTTCCATCATGCTCGCGGTGCCGCTCGAAGGATCGACGCCTCCGAAGACCCAGGCGTCGCGGTGATTTCCCATCACGACCCATTCGTCCGGTAGCTCGGAGCCGCGAATGCGGCCTTCGACGACGTAATAAGGTTGGAGGCCGTTGTCCATTTCGATTTTGAGATGGGCTTTCACGCGCCCGCCGAGGTGATATTGAAAGGGAAGTCCGCCTTGCCAGTCGGCCGGGGCGGCGGGGCCATCCATGTTTTCGAGGAAAGGCTTGGCATCATGCCAGGAAAGTGGGAGCGCCATGATCTTTGGCGCAGAGACGGCTTCTTCAATCGGAATGCGTTTTGCGCCGGAGACTGAGGCCCAGCCGGGCGTCTGGGGATCGCCGGGGACCATGAAGTCATAGGTGATGGCTCCGCGCTGAATGTGATGTTCCGGACCCCAGGGGCCGTCGGGATCGACTTTGCCTTTCTTGAAGCCGTCCTCCTGCGGATCGCTGTAAACCAGCATCGCAGCGGCGCCCTCGCGTTGGGCTGTGAGCGCTTTGAATCCGCGATAGCTGTAAGGATTCGAGTAACGCACAAGGACGATCTTGCCTTGCACGCTAATTCCGTGCTTGCGGAGGAGGTCGTAGTCCTCGGGATTGCCGCTATGTGCGTAGACGACCGCGGCGGTGACCTCGCCGGAGATGGACATGCCGAGCCAGGCGCCGGAGATGGCAGGGTTCTTGGAATCTTCGTCGCCGGGGAGCGGAGTCTCGCGCAGGAGGGCCTGATAGTGCGTGGGGGCGATCATCTCGAGTGAAGCGCTTTTGGGATTAGTACCGTAAACATCGTAACGATGGATGACAACATCCTCGAGACCCTGCTTTTTCCATTCGTCGCGAATGTATTCCGCGAGTTCATTGTTGCGCTTTGATCCAGCGACGTGGGGTTCCTGCGTGAAGATGCGGTGCTGGCGGCGGGTTTCGTCGGGCGTGGGAATGGATTTGAATGTCTTCTCGATCTCGGCTTCGTGGGCGGAAGAGGCTGGAGTGAAGCCGAGGATGGTTTGCGCCGGAACGGGGAGAGAGAGAATGACGACAAGCAGAGTCGAGAGTTTGCGATTCATGGTTATCGGGCCGATGGAACCCAGATATGCTAGCAGGTGCGCATCAGTAGTCTTAGCTTGTTAGGGGCGCAAAGGCTTCACCATGGTGCCTTGCTTTGCTGAAACCAAGTTGTATCTGGTCAAGGCGAAGCTGCCATAGCCTCGATTGTCGCGAGCTAGAGTGGTGCAGGCCCCGGAGCGTTTACCAGGGGCTTTTATCATCTTGGATACGAAAGAGGCTGATTACACCGCTACGTATGGCGCGGGAGCCTTTGCCCAGCGTTCCTAGTCGCCGCTGGCGTGGTGTTGATTCGGAACCAGCACTAGGCGCGGGCGGGCCGGAGCTGGTTCGGGCCGCGCGGGCTGGCCGAATGTGCTTAGGATGCCGAAGACTGCGATGTAGGCGGCGAGGATTCCGAGGCTGACGGAGGCGACAACGGTGAGGCAGAGGATCACGGGCATCAGGAAGGCGATCACGGTCTTAAAGTCCTTTTCCGCAAATCTGCACGAGCAAAGTCTTGCTTAGAACGGCTACTTCCACACCTGTCGAATTGTGAAGGCCCGCGCTCTCAAATCTACTTGCGTTGACGCTTCCTGCTAGTGACGACTAAGATACGCAGTAGAGCTGTGCACTCTTACTTTCGGACAATTCTGGTTACCTGTCGACGTTACGGAAGGGGCTTGTCCCTGGGCGGATAATGGCGATTACTAAAATCTCTGTCCGGGGTGCCCGGCAGCACAATCTCAAAAACATCAGCGTTGAGATCCCGCGGAACACGTTGACCGTGGTGACCGGCCTCAGCGGTTCGGGAAAGTCGTCGCTCGCCTTCGACACGATTTATGCCGAGGGGCAGCGGAGGTATGTGGAATCGCTGTCGGCGTATGCGCGGCAGTTTCTGGAGCGCATTGAGAAGCCCGATGCCGACCTGATCGACGGCATTGCGCCGGCGGTCGCCATCAAGCAGAAAAATTCGACTCGGAATCCGCGGTCGACCGTGGCCACCGCTACGGAGATCTACGATTACCTGCGCTTGCTGTTTGCCCGCGTGGGGCGGACGTTTTGCTCCGTGTGCGGGCAGGAGATCAAGAAAGACACCGTTGACGAGGTGGCCGACCGGTTGCTTGCGCTCGAGGAAGGCACGCGGTTGAATGTTCTCTTCCCGGTGCAGACGGGCGTTGCTCCAGACCCTTCAGCGAAGAAAAGCCGTTCCAGGAAAAAGTCCGCCGAGACGGCATCGAAGCTGCCTTCCGATGCGGTCAAGGCTCGACTGTTCGAACTGCGAAAGCGCGGATTCAACCGCCTGTTTCAAAATGGACAGATCTACGAGTTTTCGACTCCTGAGTCGCTGCTCGATATCAATTTCGCTGAG
>DATFQQ010000315.1:0-15908 GCA_035264195.1 Candidatus Sulfotelmatobacter sp.
AACTTCAGTGTGATTCACAGCTTCGGTGGAAGCGACGGCGAGTTCCCCGGTGGCGTGGTCACCAGCAATGGCACCGTCTTCGGTTCAGCCGGAGCCGGAGGAGACCTCTTGCTATGTGGAGGCAGTGGTTGCGGCGTAGTCTTTGAGATGGATTCCGACGGTGGAGACTATCAGTTGCTGCATACCTTCCAGGATTCCTTTGATGGCACGAATCCGTACATCTTTCTGGGCGTTGACAGCGCAGGCAGGCTCTATGGTACCGCCACGGCCGGCGGCGATAATCAGGCATGCGGAGGAACAGGTTGCGGAACTCTGTATGTGTTGACTCCGTGAATACCCGAAAAACGTGGAACCGCGCTAGCTTCCAATAACCAGCTCTATCCCGATTTGGTGACGCTCTCTACAAATATTCCGATCCTCGGAATATGATGGTCGCGCAATGGCAAGTGCAGTCACCGTCGCGGCTCCTCGCAGCGAAAAATCTCTGCTCACTTCTGGCATGGCCATCGTCTGGGCGATCGCCTTCGCGAAATTCATCCTTCATCTCTACTTCAATAACCGTTACGGCTATTTTCGTGATGAGTTCGACTACATGTCGTGCGGTGATCATCTGCAGTGGGGATATGTCGATCAGCCTCCGCTGATTCCTTTCCTCACTCACCTGAGCCGCGCGGTGCTTGGCGATTCCCTCCGGGCGATTCGATTCATTCCAGCCCTTGCCACCTCTCTGCTCGTCGTGCAGACGGCGGTGGTCGCGCGCGAACTCAACGGGCGCCGCTACGCGGTAATACTCACTGCAATTTGCGTCGCGCTCGCTCCTCAATATCTCTCCAATGGTGGCTTGCTCGGCACCAACTGCCTGGAACCGAACTTGTGGCTGGGCTGTGCCTTTTTCGTGATCCTGGCGATCAAGCGCAATGATCCGCGTTACTGGCTGTTGTTTGGCGTCGTTGCCGGAATCGGGATGGAGGAGAAATACACAATCGCGGTTTTTGGCCTGGGAATTGTCATGGGCCTGCTGCTGACTGAGCAGCGCCGCGCATTCTTCGACAAATGGATCTGGCTAGGCGGACTCGCCGTATTCCTCATTTTTCTGCCAAATCTGCTCTGGAACTGGCAAAATGACTGGCCCTTCCTGCAACTGATCCGCGCCATTCGCGCCGAAGGACGCGACGTGATCCTCGGACCCGCTGCGTTCTTCTTTCAGCAAACGATGGTCGTGAATCCGATGGCCGCTCCCATATGGATCGCCGGGCTAGTCGCCCTGCTCGTTTCACGTCCGCTTCGGCCGTATCGAGTGTTGGGATGGAGCTACATCGTCAGCTACATCGTGATCTTCCTGCAGCATGGCAAGAACTACTATCTTGCGCCGATTTACCCCATGCTGTTTGCCGCTGGCGCGGTGGCCATCGAATTTTGGCTTGAGAAGCCCGAGAGATCTTCTACTGCTCGATCGTGGCTCAAGCCCACGATTGTATGGACAATGCTCATCAGCGGTGCTCATTCGTCTCCCATTGTCGTGCCGATGTTTTCCCCCGAGCATTTCCTGACTTACACCAAGACTCTGCCCTTCAAGCTTCCTGTCAATGAGTACTCTCACACACGCGCCGCGTTGCCTCAGTGGTACTCCGACCAGTTCGGATGGAAAGAGATCGCCGACCAAGCTGAAGTGGCATGGAACCGTATCCCGCCGGCAGAGCGCGCCGACTGCGGCATCTTCGCCCAAGACTATGGCCAAGCCGGCGCCATCGACTTCTTCGGACGTGCCCACGGCATGCCCGGTGCCATGAGCGGTGACCGCACGTACTGGCTCTGGGGACCGCACGGGTATTCGGGCAACTGCATGATCGTGCTTGATGATCGCCAGGAGGTACTGGAGCGCTATTGGAATCAGGTGGAATACGTCGGAACGTCGGCCCCGAACGAGTGGGCCCTGGAGCAGCAGATTCCCGTATTCATCTGCAAAGGGAAAAAATTTGATTCCTGGGCAAACGTCTGGCCGCATCTGAAGCGCTGGCATTAACTCGGCCGTGTACTCTTCATCATCAGACTACAGATCGTTTCCACGTCGCTGATTGTGGTATCGCCCATGTGCTTCAAGGAAGCAATCGAATGGTGCGCCGCCTCTTCGTTTCCAAAGCCGCAAGCATCCTGCACCAAGAATGGCCAGAATCCAAGATCCGCGCCCTGACGGCAGGTGGGATCGATCCCGATCTCAAGCGCGATCCCACAAATGATGAAGCTGCGAATGCCACAATCCCGCAACGCCATTTCGAGATAAGTGCCCTCGAATGCCGACATCGATATCTTGTCGACAATACCTTCGCTCGGACGAGGCTCTAACTCAGGAATGATCTGAAACGCGGGATTGTCTCGACCAAAGATGGTCTTCACCTTCTCAGGTGAATCTGCTCGCTGCCATGCCATCGCCATCTTGAACTGGAAAGCTCCCATCAACTCCTTCGGCAGCGACATGTGACGCGTGAAGAAGGTCCGTATTCCTGCGGATCGCGCACCATCCAGCACCCGGCCAACATTTTTCACGATCTCCGTACCATTCGAAATCTGCCCCGTGATCCCAGCCTGCATGTCATACACAATCAGCGCCGTCTCCTGCGGACTGATCATCTCACCCAATGATTGCGGAATCCTGATACCGCGATACTCCTGCATCCCTTACCTCTTCCTGCGAACTTTCCTTTGACGTTTCAACTGTAACACCCGCGTTCACATGAAGAACGAGACTTGACCGGGAGGGGCACGACCTCCAGTCGTGCCCTCAAGGCGATAAAAATACCGCGGCTTCAGCCGCTGAGGGTCCAAGAACAAGTTGGAGCATCAGCGCAATCGCCCGGATTTTTCTGCTCGCGAAAAATCCATTCGCAATGCGTGTAACGACTGTGAAGCGTGATCTAAGGTAACGTTCAAGCGGCCAACGCTCGGTGTCTAATTCAAACATGAGGAGATGGATTCTCCGCCCACTCGGCTGGCTATTGGGAGCAGCACTGCTAGCCATTCTTCTGTTGGCAGGGGCCATTCGTCTCGACCAATACCTCCTGCGATGGCGCGCAGAGCGCCTACACGCTGATATCAAGTCGCTGGAACTGCGCAAGAGCACCTACGCGGATGCGAGGCGTTTGGAGGACCGCTGGTTCGACAATGCCAAAGAAAAAGTCTGCCGGCCGTCCTGGTGCGACCTTGAAATATCCCTGAACAACACAAGCGCGCAGCACCTTGAGTTTTTCCTAAACCATCCGGCTATTGTTGCGGTCTACCACGCACTTGACGGACGGGACGCGGGCGCGTCTGCCTTCATCCAGATTCGAGACAACGTTTTGTGGGGGAAGGGCATAAGTGTGGGAATCGAAACCTTGGAGACGCGATCAGACGGTAGACCCGTCCAATATGAACTGGAGGGAAGCGTCGGGACTGAACCTCACAGGTGGGTGCGGACTCGACATCCGGAGTACGAGATTGGTGGCCCAACCGCATGCACGGGTTGTGTGACAGGATGGGTCAAATTCTCACCATTTGCCGACCCGGAAGACGTCTTGCGCCTCACCGATCTCAACTTCGCATGCATCACCCGCTGGCCTCATTGCACGACGCAAGCCGACATCCTTCCCACCGCTTGGAAACAACTACGGGCAGAAGTAGCAGAGCACACTGAGATCCCTCCTAATCCCTGCACACCCGTGATCATCCGAAGCATCAGCCGTCAGGCTCAGCGCGTAGAACTTCTAAGAGCCATAAAAGTGGAGGGCGAAGGCGTAGTGCCTTTAATGACTGTACGTCGCCTTCCGGGTGTTGGGGCTCTGCGTATTAATGAGACGCAGGAGTTTCAACTTCCTGCGGAAATAACCGGCCTGGGCCACGTTCACACCGGAGAGCAATTTCTTTTGTTCGAAGATAGCGCCTGTGGAGCAGCTCCCGCCACACCAGAGAACCTGAGTGCGGCCCGGCTCGGCGCCAGCGAAGGATGGATATCCCCGCCCAGCTCTCAGAGTCTGCCGTTCGGCGCTCCTGATCCTCCGAGAATCAACGTGCACTAACTCCACGAAAAACGGATCCCGGACACGAACTCGCGGACCGATGGACCCGTCCGCCAATTCCGCCCCCACGTTTTCCACAACGCAACTCCCATTCGTTGTGACATCTGACCTTGACCCTCAATATCAAAGGCACATGATAGATAACGTGCGCATTCGCACCGCAACAGATTTCGGTAAGGCCCGCAGCGCGGTCGTAGCTCACGACTCGACACTCGCAACTCCTTACCATTGAATAATTTGCGTGTAAGTCCTTCTTTGACAATATTTTGCAAGGTGCGCGAGCAGGCTAAATCGTGCAACTCGCGTAAAATCAATGTTTTACGAGTTTGACGTAAAAACATTTCACGCCCGAGATCGGCGTCAATGATGGCTTAAGCCCTTATTCTGGAATATTTTACGAGTAACCTCATTATTTTCAATATTTTGCGCGTTACATTGAGATTAACGACCCGCAACTAGTCTGTTTTGAATACTTTACGCAAATCTATCAGAAAAATGTGCCAGAGGAGCATCTAGACTCTCGCCCCTCCCTTTGACCTCACAAGCTGGTCGAACAGAGGGCGAATCCCATTGGCCAACTCAAGCGCCGCTAATGATGCTGCAGCTCAAGCCATCTCCTACTCTCCTTGCTCCGTCCTTCCTACAGGTTGTAGCATCGAAAGGTTTGGGCATTCCCCGCTTTCATCGTAAGGAGACATCATGGCAACCGATACCCTAGCCACCCCCGCCGGCCTGAGCGACAGCCAGGCCCGTGTATTCAAAAATTTCATCGACGGCGAGTGGGTTGATTCCTCGACCGGAGACACTTTCGAAAATCGTAATCCCGCCGACACGCGCGACCTGGTCGGCATCTTCCAGAAGTCGAACAGAGACGACGTGAACGCCGCCGTCGAAGCTGCCAAGCGCGCCTTCGCGAAATGGCGACTGGTTCCGGCGCCTCGACGGGCCGAAGTCGTGTTCCGCGCGGCTGAGATCCTGATCGAGCGCAAAGAGGACTACGCCCGCGACATGACGCGCGAAATGGGCAAAGTCCTTGCCGAAACCCGCGGCGACGTGCAGGAAGCGATCGACGCCGCCTACTACAACGCAGGCGAAGGCCGTCGCCTTTTTGGCCCCACGGTTCCTTCGGAAATGCCGAACAAGTTTGCGATGGCCGTCCGCCAGCCGCTCGGCGTCTGCGGCATGATCACGCCGTGGAACTTTCCCATGGCGATCTCGTCGTGGAAGCTGCTGCCGGCGGTGGTTTGTGGCAATACCTGCGTGATCAAACCTGCGCAGGACACACCGTTGTCAACGTTCAACCTGGTCCGGGCCCTGTACGACGCGGGGCTTCCGAAGGGTGTCATCAACATCGTGACGGGCTTTGGCGCCGAAGTAGGCACTCCAATCGCCGAGCATGCTGACGTGCGAGCGGTGTCTCTGACCGGATCTTCAGCCGTGGGCAAGATCATCGGCGGCATCGCTGCGCAGAGCTTCAAGCACTGCTCTCTCGAACTCGGTGGTAAGAATCCCATGATCGTGCTCGACGATGCCAACCTCGATCTGGCCATCGAAGGCGGTCTGTGGGGAGCATTCGGCACGACAGGCCAGCGTTGCACCGCAACCAGCCGCATGATCGTGCAAAAAGGCGTCTACCGCGAATTTGTCGAGCGCCTCGTGGATCGCGCGAAAAAGCTCAAAGTCGGCAACGGCCTCGACGAGACTGTGCAAATGGGCCCAGCCATCAACCAGAAGCAACTCGAGACCGACCTCAACTATGTAGACATCGGCAAGAATGAAGGCGCGAAGATGGTCTGTGGCGGCCATCGCCTCGACAAGGGCGAATACCAGCATGGATTCTTCATGGAGCCGACGGTGTTCACCGATGTCGATCCGAAGATGCGGATTGCGCAGGAAGAAATCTTCGGTCCGGTGGTTGGAATCATTCCCTGTGACGGCCTCGACGATGCCATCGAGATCGCGAACGGAATTGAATATGGTCTCTCCTCGGCGATCTACACCAAGGATGTGAACCGCGCATTCACTGCTATGCGCGATCTCTATGCCGGCATCACGTACATTAATGCGCCGACTATCGGCGCTGAGGTGCACCTGCCGTTCGGCGGAACGAAGGCCACCGGCAACGGACACCGCGAGGGCGGCATTGGAGCGATCGATTTCTACACCGAATGGAAGTCGGTCTACGTCGATTATTCCGACAAGCTGCAGAAAGCGCAGATCGACCGCGAAGATTAACTCAGGCTTCAGGCTTCAGGCTTCAGGCTTCAGGCTTCCAAGCCCTTTGTCATTCCGAGCGTAGTGAGGAATCTGTTCTCTGCCGGCAGTGTCACAGCAGATTCCTCGCGCCAAAACCGCGCGTCGGAATGACAATGCTCTTTTTAACTCGCAACAAGGAAGACTGCTCCGCCTACTTCTTTCACGCTTACGTTGGTAACGTTGCAATTCTGATCTAATCCCATAGTCTACTGAGCGGATATCCCCTCCAAGGTCGATTCCGCCATGATTTCGAATTCATCCGCTCGTGACCGAGGCCGCCGCCTGCGCAATGTAACCGCAACAGCTGTGGGGTGTCTTATCGCACTCTGCTTGGTGTGTACTGCTTCGCTTCGAGTTTTCGCTCAGAATTCCGAGCCTGCCGCCAAGCCCAAGCGCAAGGTGATTGTCTCGGTTCAACCGCAATATCCTGCCGTCTTGAGGGAGGGCCGCTTCGAAGGGCAAGTTCGTATTGCAGCTACCGTTTTGGCCAACGGCAGTGTTTCGAAGGTCGAAACGCTTGGGGGTAATCCGATGCTCTCGCAGTTCGCCGAAGCGGCCGTGAAGAACTGGAAATACGCCCCAGGACCGGCGCAGACCATCGAAGAAGTCATATTCAACTTCAGCCCTGGCACCCACTAAGCTCGCGCGCTCTTCGTTCGTTAGGATTTCGGCTTCTCTGCGGGTAGAATTTCCTCATGCCGCTCACTCAGACCCGCGAAATCGCCTCCGCATCCCGACTCGAGAACGTCCGCTACGCTATCAGGGATTTGGCGTGTGTTGCCGACGAAGTCATCCAGCAGGGACATATGGTTCTCCCGCTCAACGTCGGTGATCCGCTCAATTTCGACTTCCATACACCCGCTCACATCGTCGAAGCCGTTTACGGGGCCATGCGCGACGGGAAAAACGGATACGCGCCATCGTCGGGCATTCCGGAAGCGCTGGAAGCGATTCGCGCGGAGGCCGCCCGCAAAGGCATTTCCAACGTGCAGGACGTATTCGTCACCTCGGGCGTGAGTGAAACGGTGGACCTCTGTCTCACCGCGCTGGTCAATCCTGGCGAAGACATCCTTACGCCGAGCCCGGACTATCCACTTTATTCGGCGGTCCTATGCAAGCTGGGCATTCGGCTGAACGCCTACGATCTGAACGAAGACGACGGATGGCAGCCCGAACTGGCCGACATCGAGCGCAAGATCACGCCGCGGACGCGCGGCATCGTCTTGATTAATCCGAACAATCCAACGGGCTCGTTGTGCACACGCAAGATGCTCGAGCAGATCGCCGACCTTGCTCGGCGTCACAACCTGATCGTCTTTTCGGATGAGATCTACGACAAGCTGATTTTGGAAGACACTCCGCACATCGCCTTTGCCTCAGTCGCGCCGGATGTGCCCAGCGTGACCTTCGGTGGCATGTCGAAGAATTATCTCGTCCCGGGATGGCGTGTTGGATGGGGCATTGTTTCCGGCGAGGCTGTTGGGGTCAAAACCTATGTCGATGGAGTCAACCGCCTGCTGCGCGCCCGTTTGTGCGCCAATCATCCAGAGCAGTACGCGATCAAGCCGGCACTCGAAGGCCCGCAGGATCATCTGATCGAAGTGAAGCGCAAGCTGCGTTCCCGCCGCGATCTCACACAGAAGTGGTGCGAGGGCACGCCACGCGTGAGTTGCGTCGCCCCGCGGGGTGCGTTCTATGCATTCCCGCGCATCGATATCCCCGAAAGCGACGAAGTTTTTGTAAAAGAACTAATCCGCCAGAAGCATGTCATGGTCGTGCACGGCTCCGGCTTCGGACAGAAGCCCGGCACACAGCACTTCCGCATCGTTTTCCTGCCGAATGAGGAGACGCTAACCAAAGCTTATGCAGGCATCACCGCGTTCATTGGCGAGCGGTACGGAAACTGATTCACCGGCGAGCACGCAGAGATCAGGACCAGTCGTTCTACTTGCCAGTCAGGAGAGCTTTATCATTCCGAAGCGCGGCTTTGGCGCGAGGAATCTGCTGTGCCGCTGCCGACAGACAACAGACTCCTCGCTATGCTCGGAATGACAAAGAACTTCCTAAACTCAAAGACCTCACAGATGACCATGGTATAATGACCATGATCACATAGGAAACCTGCCATGAAAACCATCCCCGCCGGCAAATTCAAAGCTCATTGCCTCGCCATCATGGACGAGGTTCAGGCCAAGCGCCAGGCGGTGGTCATCACCAAGCGCGGCAAACCGGTGGCGAAGTTGGTTCCGATTGAACAGGAGAAGGACGACATCTTCGGGTTTCTCAAGGGTAAGGGTCAAATCGAAATAAAAGGTGACATTGTCTCTCCGATATTGACTCCCGAAGAGTGGGGCGACCTCTATTGATCCTGCTCGACACCCACGTAGTCATCTGGCTCGCTCAAGATTACGGTCGGATATCTGCAAAGGCGCAAACTGCGATTGAGGACGCGCGCAACAACAGCAGCTTGGCCGTCTCTGGCATCACTCTTTTTGAAATTGCCTTGCTGGCAAGTCGCGGACGAATATCTCTGATTCCCGACGTAGAAACCGTTCTGCCGGAAATCGAACGCCGTTTCACCGTGCTTTCGATCACCGCGAATATTGCGATGCAAGCGTTCGAGCTGCCCGCAAATTATCCGAAGGATCCAGTGGACCGCATCATCGGAGCAACTGCCTTGATCGAAGATATTCCCTTGCTCACCGCTGATCAACAAATTCGCAGGTCTCGCGCTGTCGCTACAATCTGGTAGGGGATGCGATTCTTCGGCTTTCTCTTTCCTCTCGAATCTGCTTAAATCGGATGTAACGCGACATTGCGGGCGTTCAGGTGTTCCCATAAATCGTGGTTGATATTCATTCTCACATTCTTCCCGAGGTAGACGACGGGCCTAAGTCGTGGGACATTTGCGTTGCCATGTGCAGCGTTGCGGCAGCCGACGGTATCACGCACATGGTGGCCACGCCTCACGCCAACGACCGTTATCACTACAATCGTGATTATCTGCAGGGGCTGCTGACGGACTTACAAGAGCGCGTGGGTAACTCGCTCAAACTCAGCCTGGGATGTGACTTCCACCTGTCATACGACAATTTGCAGGACGCGTTCGTCCATCCCACGCGCTACGTCATCGGGAACACGCACTACTTGCTGGTTGAGTTCAGCAACTACAGCGTCCCGCAGAACACCAACGACTCATTTCTGAAACTTGGAGATCACGGCATTACGCCGATCATTACCCATCCTGAGCGCAATCCGATCTTGCGGGAGAATCTGCAGCGGGTAATCGAGTGGGCCGAGCAGGGTTGTGTGATTCAGGTTACCGGTTCTGCGTTGACAGGATTCTGGGGAGATCGCACCCGCAATGCCGCGACCTGGCTGCTCGAGCGTCAGGCGGTGCATGTTCTGGCCACCGATGCGCACGATCTGGAAAAGCGAGTGCCGGTTCTCTCCACAGCACGCAAAGCGGCGGCAGAAATCTCCGGGGAAGAGGTTGCCGACGCGCTCGTCGAAACTAATCCTCGGGCGATCATCAACGATCAGCCCTTACCTTATGCTCCTCGACCAACCATATCGGTAAGTTATCGGAAGAAGTAGTCAATCAGATCGGGCCGAGAAGTGCCGCGTGCGGCGATTTGCAAGGCGGCTGATGCGATCAAAGAGCAGAAGCGGACTTCTATTCTCGCCGGATTCTTGCGCCCACAACAGCAAGATGAATCGATTTAACCTTTGACCCTAAGTCGCTAATTACCAACGATTTAGAGGCAGTGTTTTACACATGGCGGTCGCCCTGCAAACCTGCTCGAAGCTGTGACTTGTGCGTCCCTGCACCATTTTCAGTGCACTACTATTGCGGAGCCGAAGGTTCGGTAGGTGCGGGAGTTGATAGGGCCGCAGGACTGGAAGTAGTCTCCGGGCTCGCGGCCACCGGAGTACTTTGGGAAGGCGCAACTGGTTCCGCTTTCGGAGCGCTAGGTACCGTTGTCATCGCGCTTTCGGGGTTTAGCAGATGGTCTTTGCTCGGACCCAAACCCAAACTGATGAGCGCGCGTGAATCGGGAACCGTTTTGCTCTGCCATCCATGATCGGCCTGGTACTTGCGCATCGCGTCTTCGCTGGCCTGGTCCCACGAGCCAGTCGCTTCTCCATTCAGATAATGCGCGCGAATTAGTGCTTCCTGAATCTGCTGTGCGCGGTCCGAATCGATCTTCTCTTGGCCGCGCACACGGCTCGACTTCTTTTTTCGTGAAGAGCGCTTCTTCGAAGAGGATGACGAGGACTTCGTCTTGTGAGAGGACTTCGTTGTGGATGAGCCCGAGTCTTGGCCCGCGCTTGCTGCCGGGACGACAAGACACGTCACCAGTAGCGCACAAACTGCGCCGGTTGCTGCCTTGCGAATCTTCGTCCCGTTTGTCATGACAACCTCAACGATCCCTGTGGAAAATGATTTTAGAAAGATAACGGCCCAGTTGGCCCGGCACTGCAATCATGCTTCAGGCATGAATACAGTACCAGTGCCCACTGGGCGGATTCGTGTTACGGAAGTGTACCGGCGTCGAAGATCGTGCCGTCTTGCTTGCTCGTACCGCGCGGGCGAACCAGGAAGACCACATCCTGTCCGCTCTTCATGCTCGATTCGATTCGGGCAAAGTCTTCTTCGCTGTTTACTGGTTGCTTGTTGATTTCGAGGATGATGTCGCCACGAGCCAAGTTGACGTCCTCGGCAAACGAACCAGGTTTGACGTCCTGCACAATCACACCTTTGCCGGCCGGCATATCGAGCCGATCCGCCATTTCCGGTGTAACTTTGCGGACAGTCACACCAAACTTGCTAGGCTTGGGCGTGTTCTCGTCATCGTTACCCTGGTCTTCTCCCAACCGCGCCGCAAACAGCTTTGCGCGGTCAGCGATAGTAACTGTGGCCTCCTGCGGCTTCCCATTGCGAATGAACCCGAGAGTGATCTTCGACCCAGGTTTGCGGGCCGCGATGTCAGCTACTAATTCGGTTCCCTTGCTGACCTTCTTTCCATCCACGCTGGTAATGGTGTCGCCCACTTTGAGTCCAGCCTGATCGGCTGGACTGCCGGCCACGACACTGGAAATTGGAACTCCCGTTCCACCGCCGTAGACGCGGGCAATCGCGGGATTCTCGACGGCGTCAAACATGATGCCGATCGATCCGCGCGAAACTTTGTGCTCTGGACTCGTGAGCTGGTTGTAGACATCAACGACGGTCTTTGACGGCAAGGCGAAGCCGATGCCCGCATACGCATTCGTTTCGCTGAGGATCGCCGTGTTGATGCCGATGACTTCGCCGTTTAGGTTGACCAACGGTCCACCAGAATTGCCGGGGTTAATGGCGGCATCGGTCTGGATGAACGTCTGGAACTGACGTCCGGGCACAATGTCGCGGCCTTTGGCCGAAACGATTCCTGCGGTAACAGTGCCCGCCTGTCCAAACGGGCTGCCGATTGCTAAAACCCAGTCGCCGACCTGCATTCCGTCGGAATTGCCCAACTTCGCCGCGGGCAGTGCGTGGTCGACATCGACTTTGATTACTGCCAGATCGGTTTCCTGATCGGTACCGATGACCTTCGCCTCATGCTGCACACCGGGCGGATCATCTTCAAAGCGAACACGGATACGGTCTGCCTTCTCCACCACGTGACGATTCGTAAGGATGTATCCCTTGGGATCAACGATCACACCCGATCCAAGCGAGCGCTCGCGAATGGAACCATCTCCGCCGGGTCCACCGAAGCCGGGCCCCTGCTGACCTGGCCCCCCAAAGAAATGATTGAAGAAATCGTCCATGCCGCCGCTATCGTCGTCATCGCCGCCTTGGTCCTGCCCACCACGGCGCCGGTGAATGTTCTTAATAGTGGATTCAGTGTTGATATTGACGACGCTTGGCTCCAGTTGTTTCGCGATCTGAGCAAAAGCCTGTGATAACGGATTGTTCATCGGTTGGGCGGCAGGCAAGGACAAGGGGGTGACGTCGCCCTTCTGTCCTTCTTTTCCTTTGACCCCCGCGGAAATCACAGTGCCGATCAAAATGCCGACTGTCAAAGTCGCCAGAATGCTCAGCGTATAGACCCAACGGTGGGCCTTCATGCGCACCCAAATTGCGCCGGAATTCATCTCTACTTCCCTCCAAGACCTGTAAACCTTAATAGTATACCGAGTTGCGCAAACGTACGTTGCTGCGTTTCACGCTTTAAAACGGCTACCGACACGGAGAGCTTCTCTAGCATTAGACGCACAAAAGTGTGGAATCGTTTGACACACTTTACGAAGAAAAAGACGCCGCGCTTGGCTGGAACATGAAGGTTTTCAGCGAGTTGCCACTGCTCATTTGGCTTCGTAGACAGTCTTTCCTCCCACCACGGTGCGCAGAACCTTGGTGGCGAGCAACTTCTCGGGAGAAACCGCAGTAACATCGCGATCGAGAACAACAAAATCTGCCAGCATGCCGACTTTCAGCATTCCCTTTTCTTTCTCTTCGAATTGAGCAAATGCCGAACCGGTGGTGTAGGCCGCAATGGCCTGATCCATCGTGATGCGCTGTTCGGGAAAGAACTGCTGCTTGCCGTCTTCGCTCTTTCTAGTGACGGCAGCGTACAGACCGCGAAATGGCGAAATCGGCTCAACGTTGTAATCTGTCCCAAAAGCAAGCGTGACTCCTTTAGTCAAGAACGAGTTCCATGCATAGCATGTGGCAGCCCGTTTTGGTCCGAGACGGTCTTGCGCCCAGCGCATGTCTGTCAGCACATGAGTCGGCTGCATCGATGCGATAACTTTCAATTGCTTGAAGCGAGTGATCTGACCGGCTGATGGGCACTGGGCATGCTCGACGCGAAGACGATAATCGTCACCGCCGTTTGCCGCCTTCACTTTCGCTTCCCTGGCAGCTTTCTCTGCTTCGTCGAAGGCATCGAGCGCCATCTGAATTCCCTTGTCTCCGATCGCGTGAAAACCAATCTGGAAACCGGCAAGCACGCGCTCTTTGGTCATGGCATTGAGTTTGTCAGCTTCATAGCGCGGCAGCCCCGAATTCTTGGGATCATCGGCATATGGCTCCAGTAGCGCGGCCGTGTGACCGCCCATAGAGCCATCCATGAAGCCCTTCAGCATTCCGGTGTGCAGCAACAAATCAGACTGCGGATGTGAGCTTCGCTTCTGTTGCAGTTCGTCTACCGAGGCATCGAAGGGAAACCACTCTGAAATCCGGGCAGTCAACTTCCCTTCCTTCTCAAGGTCTTCGTAGATCTGGAACGATTCCCAACTGGAATTGTCCTGGGCGGAAGTGACCCCATGCTCGGCCAGGTCGGCCAGTGCCAGTTCGATTCCGCGTCTCTGGAAATCGCGGCTCGGAGCCGGAATCGCAGACGTGACAGCATCTTGCGCGGTGTCGCGGAGAATGCCGGTCGGTTCGCCGTTTTGATTGCGGTCGATGTGGCCACCCTTGGGATCGCGCGTCGCTAACGTGACGCTGGCCAATTGCAGGGCGCGCGTGTTTGCGACGGCAAGGTGCCCGTCCACACGGGTCAGGAATATCGGATGGCCATCGGAGACTTCATCGAGATCCCACCGCGTAGGCAACGCCTTGACTGGCCACAGCGTCTCATCCCAACCTCCGCCGAGAATCCAGTCTCCGGCCTTCGCTGCCGCAACCTTCGCGCGAACTCGCTCGCGGAACTCATCGAGCGATTTAACGCCTTGCACATCGACACCAAGCTTCTGCAGCCCGGCGTCAGCGAGATGCAAATGCGCATCGTTGAAGCCAGGCATGACGAAATGTCCGTCGAGATCGATGACCCTCGTTTGGTCTCCTTTAAGCTGTTGGAGATCGAAGGTCTTGCCCACGGCGAGAATGCGGTCGCCCTTTAGCGCGATGGCCTCGGCGCGAAGGACGGAACTGAAAGGCGTGTCGTCTGGGACGCCGGTATAGACGTTGGCGTGAACAAAGATCAGGTCTGCTTTGGGTTTCGTCTCGGTCGCAGGCGCGCTGGTCTGCCCTACGCTGACTGCGCAACAAGCAAGCAACGCTGCTCCCATCCCAACTCTACGCAGACTCATTCCCCCACCCCCGCTAGCGCGAGCATAGTGAGCAAAATGCGTTTCAGCCCCAGCTCGCGCCCATTGGAATCGAACCACTCCTGCAGTGTGTGTGCCCCACCGCCGGAACCACCGCCGCCGATGGCTACTGCTTCGCGGCCCATCGACAGCGGAACATTGGCGTCGGTCGAGGCGCGCTGGACCTGCGCCGCATTGCTGAGGTGCGAATCCACCGCACGCACAATTTGCAGAATCTTGGCTCCGGATTGCAACTCTCCGGCAGGCCGGTTGCCAATGACCACCACTTCGCAACCCACGCCCGGCGGACGTCTCTGCGCCGACGAGCGCATCTCAGCCGCCATCGTTTCGTCTTCCACCGCACGATTGAGGGCTAGGCGAAGCGATTGTTCCAGACGCTCCATCTCTGTCATGGAAGTCGAGCGGATATCGACTTTCATGCTCGCTGACTCCGGAATGGAGTTCACGGAAGTTCCCCCGCGAATCACACCGATGTTGAACGTGGTCTTCGGCATCGCGGGGACCGTCGTTGCCGCGAAGGTCTCGATGGCCTTCGCCAGAATCACGATTGGATTGGGAGCGCCGAAGTCGCTCCATGAATGCCCGCCCGGACCGCGCACAATGACTTCAAACCGGCGGCTGCCCAATGCCTCAGCCACAATCGTGTCAGCTCCAGCGCCATCGAGCACAAGGCTGTAGGCGATCGAGTCTTTCCATCGCGGCGTGGCAAAGATGTGCCGCATACCCCGCAGATCGCCTTCCCCTTCCTCTCCAACATTGCCGACAAATACGAACGGCAACGCATGCCGGATGCGCACTGCTCGCAGCAGGGCGGCGATCGCCAGCATCGCTGCCACACCGGCGCCATTGTCGGAAACTCCGGGTCCGTAAATGCGGCTTCCCTGCTGACGGATATTAAGGGGCGTGTTCGCGGGAAAAACAGTGTCGATGTGCGCGCTGAGCGCAACGTAGCGGCGTCCAAAGCCAGGATGCGTTCCAAAGACATTTCCCACATCGTCGATGCGGACGTCGTCTAACCCGACTTCGCGGAAGCGCTCAGCCAGCCACGCACCGCGTGCCGATTCTCCAAAGGGCGGCGCCGCGATTCTCGCCATCTCCATTTGCCAATGCAGCAATTGCGGCTCTTGTGTGCGGAACCAGTTAAAGGCGGACCGTACCTCGGGAGAAGCTGCCAGCCGCGCGACCTCACGCTGAAACTCCTCGTTTACTGCAAACTTCATGGTCGGGCGAGAGTCAGACGTGTCCGCGCGCGGGGGATTCGGGCTCATGGGAAGATATGGTTCAGTTTACATCGCGCGACCCAGCATCAGGAATAAGTTTCACTGGGACAATGGGTTACCGAAGAGAGGCCGCACCGCGCAACCGGGCTGCTCCGATGGCGGACTAAATCAGGTCGATTTAGGAACTGCTGTGTACCATTCCGTTTTGTCATCCTGATGGCGCCCCTTTTTGGCGCCGGAGGACCCATGCAACTCTGCCTGCGGACTCATGCGGCCGGGCACT
>DATFQQ010000316.1:0-12389 GCA_035264195.1 Candidatus Sulfotelmatobacter sp.
TCCCGATTCCGCTGCTCCAACGAATCCGCCGTAGCACCCAACTGCTTTTCGACCGCCGGAGTTTCTTTAAGAGCTTCGCGAATCTGCTTGAGGCGTGAAGCGACATCGTCGGCGGTGCGAGTCGCGCCATACACTGCGCGATACAGCCGCGAAACCTTCCGCAGGAATTCTTCTTGCGCGGCCCGATCTGCCGCACTCATCGACGCGGATTGCTCCGTGGTCACCTTGAACGACTGCGGCCCGCCGATCTCGCTCACCACTCCGTCAACCTTTTGGAACATCCGTACCGAATACGTTCCCGCAACAACCAGCGGTCCATGATCGGTCGCACTCCGGAAGTCGCCATCGCTTTCTTCGTCTTCTCGGTGCTGCACCACCTTCGCCGCCGGATACCGCAGATCCCATGCCGCCCGATGGAAGCCTGCGTCGGTCGAGCCTTCCACCCGTCGGATCGGAGCCCCACTCCCGTCATAAATCATGAAATAGATCTCTGGCTTTGCCTCCTCCGCCTCGGCCCGCAACGCATCATTCGACGGATAGGGGAGCGTCTCATTCTTCTTTGCCGTTTCTTTCTCCGCGTCCTGCCGCTTCTCTTTCTTGGTCTTGAGCTTCTCTTTCAAGTAGGCTGTGAACACAGCGCCATACGGAGGATTGTCGGCCGCAAAATAGGCATCTCCCTGGAACCCTTTGTGCGGTCCGCCCAGCGGGTGCCGCTCGATATACATCAGCGCATCCTTCACGGGATATGTCGCTGCCGCCTGCTGAACACTCTCCGCTTTCATCTGCCTCAGCGGCGTGATGTCATCCAGTACATAAAATCCACGCCCGAATGTGGCGATCACGAGATCGTTTTCTCGCGGATGGATCAACATGTCGCGGACCGGAATCGTCGGCAATCCACCCTTTAGCTGTACCCAGTGCGCTCCGCCGTCGATGGTGAAGAACGCACCAAACTCCGTGCCTACAAACAACAGCTTCGGATTCAGCGGATCTTCCGCAAACGCCAGCACCGGGCCGTTGTCAGGCAAATCGCTTGCGATCGAAGTCCAGGTCTTGCCACTGTCCACGGACTTCAGCAGATAAGGCTTGAAGTCCTCGTTTTTATGATTTTCAAACGCTGCATACACGGTATTCACATCATGCGAAGATGCCGCCAGGCGTGAAACGTAGGTCATGTCCGGCACACCGGGAAACTTTTCGTACTTCGTCCAGCTTGCGCCGCCGTCCTGCGTCGCCTGAATCAGTCCGTCGTCGGTGCCGACGTAAATCAGTCCTTCTTTTTTGGGAGACTCTGACAGCGACACGATGTTTCCGTAGAAGGAGGTTGATGCGTTCTTCGCCACTGCATCTGGTCCCCAGACCTTGCCCATGACCGGCAGTTTGTTGCGATCGATCTGCCGTGTGAGATCACCCGAGATTGCCTTCCACGTATCCCCGCGATCGTCGCTCTTGAATAACTTGTTCGCCGCAAAGTACAGCCGCGTGTGAGAATGCGGACTGATCAAGATCGGTGAATCCCAGTTCCACCGCAACGGAGGCTCTCCTTTGCCTTCCTTCGGTTGTAGCAGCAACTCCTGGCCTGTGGGCTTGTCATACCGAATCAGCACGCCATACTGCGACTCCGAATAAATTGTGTTCGGATCCACAGGGTCGACCGCCGACCGGAATCCATCTCCGCCAGTCGTCACGAACCAATCCGAGTTGACGATGCCATTCACGTTGCGTGTCCGCGTTGGACCGCACCACGAGAAGTAATCCTGCGTCCCGCCGCACACGTTGTAGAAGGGAAGAGCGTTGTCGAGAGCCAGGTCGTAGAACTGCATCGTGGGCAGGTTCGACTTGAACTGCCACGACTTCGCATCGTCCCAGGTTTCATACATTCCGCCATCGGAGCCCAGCAGCCAATGTTTCGTATCATCCGGATCGATCCACATCGCGTGGTTATCACCGTGGTGGTTGACCTCATTCACTTTATGAATCGTCTTACCGCCGTCGGTCGACTCGCGCAACTCGACGTTCATGATGAAGATTCGATCCACATTCTTCGGGTCCGGCACGATCCGCGCGTAGTACATCGCGCCCGAGTCAAACTCATTCCGCCGCTCCCAGTTCGCGCCTTTGTCACTCGAGCGGAAGATGCCACCTTTGCCATCGGCTGCTTCCACCGCGGCGTACACAACATTGGGATCGGCGGGAGAGACCGCGAGTCCAATTCGTCCCATATCGACAGAAGGCAATCCGGAACTGATCTTGTTCCACGTTGCGCCGGCATCGGTTGATTTGAAGATCGCGCTCTCGGGTCCGCCGTCGATCAGCGTGAACACATGCCGGCGGCGCTGGTAGGCCGATGCGTAGAGAATGTCCGGATTCGACGGGTCCATCACCACATCGTTGACGCCAGTGTTCTCGCTAATGGTCAGCACCGCCTTCCACGTCTTGCCACCATCGGTAGTCTTGAAGAGGCCGCGGTCTCCGCCTGGTCCCCACAACGGTCCGGCCGCGGCGACGTAGGCGACCTTTGAATCGCGCGGATCGATTACCACTCGCCCGATGTGCTCCGACTTCTTCAGCCCGAGATTCTTCCAGTTTTTTCCGCCATCATCCGACCGATAGATTCCGTCGCCATAACCCACGCTGCGTTGCGAGTTGCTTTCGCCCGCGCCAACCCACACGACCGATGGATCATTCGGATCGAGAGTTACCCATCCGATGGAATATGATCCCTCTTTCTCGAACACTGGAGTCCACGTGGTTCCGTCGTTTCCGGTCTTCCACACACCGCCTGAAGCAACACCGACATAGAATTCCGACGGCTTCTTTGGATTCACGGCAATCGACATCACGCGTCCCGACTCGACTCCGGGGCCAATGGAGCGGAACTTCAGCCCGGAGAAGGTCTCGGCGTTCATTCCCGGCTTCTTTTCTTCTTCCTTCTTGGGTTCCTCTTTTTTTGGGTCGTTCTTCTTCTCGTCTTTGGAAGTGTTCTTCTTGCTAGCCGAAACGGCGGCAGTCGCTTGCTTCTTGTCCGCGTCTTTGTCGGGCTTTTGATCCTGCGAAGACTGCGCGGGCAGGTTGAACGGCGCGAGAGTTACTGCAACGATAAGAAAAGAGACTGATCTCACGAACGATCTCATCAAAGGACTCCAGTGCAAACAGAGTTGTCGTCCTAAGGCGTGCCGTTGGCGCGCCGCAGGATCCACGCAAATTGTGGGTAATGCTGAACTGCCCGGGACGAAACGCAAAACCGATATGTATACAGTATTTCGTCGCTAAAAAGAACTCCGCGTCCCCTGCGTCCTCGGCGGTTATGGTTTAATTCCGCTATGTCCGGCAAGATCCACGGCCACGAAACCCGCGATCTCAAACCCACCAAGAACTACTGCTTCGCCTGCGGACCCGACAATCCCGACGGCATGCACCTGCAGTTCACCCTCGACGAAGAGCGGCGCACATTCGTCTGCCACTTCAATCTACCCAAGCGCTTTACGGGGCCTCCAGGACACTGCCACGGAGGCATCATCGCCACGATCCTCGATGACGCAATGGGCAAGCCCAACAAGCTGCGCAACGTGGTCGCGGTGACGAAGGAAATGACGGTGGAATACCTCAAGCCAGTTCCTCTAGAGACACCGCTACGTGTTGAGGGGAAGGAAGTCAGCGTGCACGGCCGTCAGCACATCAACATGGCCGAGATCATGAATGAAGAGGGCGAAGTCCTGGCGCGCGGACGCGGCATCTTCATTGCGATTGATCCGGAGAAAATGTTTGGCAAGTTTGTGGAGAGATGATTTTCGGCGCAAAGGTGGGATTTAATCGGGGAAGAGTCTTTCCCGAAACGGGAATCCCGTGTAATTCAGGGCCCCCTCCCCCCCGAACCTTTGGAATCATCGAGTTATAAGAAAATCTCGAAGTAATCTATGGGGCTCAATCAGTTGCGGGCAAAATCTTGAGCCGCAATGGTTTAGCTGCCTGCGTCGCGCGAATTAGCAGGCTAACGGCCTCCGCGATGATGGCGAATTGCGGTCGTTGATGGCAAGGTCAGATGTCACATCGGGATGTGGAAAACGTGGTCGAGGCCCGATGCACGGGGGCTGAAGCCCCGAGATTTTTCTGTGTCTGACGCGGCGCTGAAAGCGCCGCTCTTCCACGGGATGTTTTAGGTGCCGGGCCATTTTCAGATGTCACTGATGAGGCGATACAGTGCGGCGGTCGCACGCCACTATTGAGGGTCGCTGGACGTCTTGTCCTGGCGCCGCGAGCATCCGTTGCAATTCGTCGATCGACTGCGGCTACGAGAACGAATCGGCCGCTGGCCGCGAACCCTGGGCCTGCGGTGGTTCCTCCAAGGACCGTGATGCAGCGTCTCGATCAATTGGCGGAACTCTTTCGCGCAACGGTGCATCTGCTGGATCACGAAGATGGCCAGGTCCGAAGCGGCTTTCACCATGTTGCGGAGACGTCCGCACACCACGGCAAAGAGAGAGAAGACGGACAAAGCCTGCATATACGGCGGTAGTTCTGGGAGATGGATCATGTGTTGCTGACTCACTTTGGGCCGTTCTAGGGTTCCCACAATGTCGGCCTTGTCCTGAGATCAAGCAGTCCCTCCACCATCGGTCCCGATTTTGCGGACAGGGCGCGCACTGAAGTAATAACCCTTGCTCCGTCACCACGAGAGCTAACCTACACAAAAGTAAGCCTGGCGAATGCAAACAGAGATGGCGGGTTTATTACCGAGCCGTCACGCGTATAGGACTTGTTGTGCGTGTGGAAAAGTCCTGGGCGTAGCACCATACAAAATTTACCGATGCCGTAACACAAATGCATGACCAGTCAGCACGTCGAGGCGGATAAGGCATATTTAAAGAGGAGTTCTACGGAGGCACCGCCCCAGGCTGTCCGCCGGCGCGGTTTCATCGCGAAGCAGATGTGTTCCCCGAAGCGTGGAAGAGCGGCGCTTTCAGCGCCGCGTTAACGGGTAAAATTAAAGATGGGCTTCAGCCCCCGTGTTCCCACCGAGGCAGATCTTCACGCCTGTTTCCTGCGAGAGGTTCTGACCCGAAGCGCAGCACATTCCCATCCGGATCTTCCACGTGAAACTCGAGCGCCCACGTGAAATTGGTGAGTGGCATGCGGATGGCGACCCCGCGCGCGAGCAATTCCTCGTGCAGCCTGGTGGCGTCCTCAACGCCGACCCAGACCCACGCGCCGCCGCGTCCCTGACCGCCGCGGCACAGATAGATGCCGGCGCGGTCGCGGCTCACGGACGTAAAGTCCTCTGTGCCCCAACTCGCGTTCTGAAATCCCAGCTTGTCGACGTAGAAGGCTAGCGCGGTTTTCATGTCCCCGACCCGCAAAATCGGATGGCTGTTTTCGAAATAGACGCGGGATGGAGTTGGATCGGTCATATCCGGGTTCGCTGAAGACTGCGAGTAAGGATAGCAGGGCGAAGGAAATGGGGAACCTCTGGTCTGTCCAAATGTCCTCGATCCCAGTGTCGAGCCCTTTTCACCGCAAACCCCCGACCACGGTGAGATCCCCAGCGCGCCGATCGGCGGCCTCATCCAAGGCGTACTAAGAAGCGACTGTATGAAGGCAAAGACCTCATTACTGCTATACTGTGCGACCGACGAGGAGCCGCCTATGCAGCAGGTTCGCGTTTTGCTTCTGTTGGGAATTGCATTGGTCTTGGGGGGCGCCAGGCCGCTATTCGCCCAGAGTGCGTTGGGTTATCAAATTACAACCGACCATGCGGGTTTCATCAGCATGCCAGGGTTCGCACCTCCTCTACACGTGAGGTGGTCGGTAAACTTCAGCGGCACAGCGTCGTATCCGATCATTATCGGCGGAAAAGTGTTTGCGATCGACGGAGGAGATCCGTCTACTCTGTATGCGCTGGATGCGAACACCGGCACGACGGTGTGGAGCCAACCGGCGCCGGCAGGCTTCGGGGGATGGATCGGGTTTGCCTACGAGAATGGTGCGCTATTCGGGGTTACTACAAGCAATCCGAACTTCGGTTCTGGTGCTATGTTTGCCTTCTCCGCGAAAGATGGGCATCAGTTTTGGAGCGCGAATCTTCCCGGGCAGTACTCCTTCAGTTCGGCTCCCACGGCGCGGAATGGGATGATATACACGAGCGGTGCCGGTAGTGGCGGCACAGTATATGGAGTCAGCGAGAGGAATGGGCAGGTAATGTGGACGGCCGGTGTGGAAAACGGCGATTCATCAGCCCCGGCAGTCACAGATAGTGCTGTCTATGTTTCATATGTCTGTCCGCAGACTTATCGCTTCGATCCAAAGACGGGCACCCAAATCTGGCACTACAGCGGAGGCTGTGAAGGCGGAGGGGGAGAGAGTGCCGCTGTTTACCATGGATTGGTGTTTGTGCGTGATCTTTACAACTACGCGACCGATGGCATTGCATTGTTTGCATCCAATGGCTCACTCGCTGGAGGTTTTAACAGCCAGTACTCGCCAGTCTTCGCGAGTAATTATGCGTTCCTCACGGAGGCGATAACCCTCACTGCGGTGAAGATCACCAACGGTTCGACCTTGTGGACAGCCGTCGCAAGTGCGGGAGAGAACTATTCCTGCTCACCGATCGTGGTCAATGACGTTGTGTACGTGGGGACCAGTGCCGGGAATCTTGAAGCGTATTCAGCACGAACCGGAAAGAGAGTTGATTCGGTGAGTCTGGGACAGCCAGTCTCGTGTGGCGAATACTTTGCTGTGCCACTAGCGGGGATGAGTGCCGGTGAAGGGCTCCTGGTCGTTCCAGCGGGGAACAGCCTAGTAGCGTTGCAGTAGATCCAGGACGACAATGCCAACGCCAGGGGCGGTAAGTTTGGTTCTATAGGCGAGGAGAAATGGACGACTGCGTACTCTCCCGCACCACTGAACTTCGCGCTAAAAGCGGAGGCAAGGGTCCGTGGTTCCCATCCTCTCGCAAAGAGCGAGCGCGAAAGGATGGGGCATCCGCAAAGCATTTCTGATTGTGGGAAGCTGTTAGCGACTGGGGTCGAATGGAACAACGATCTCAGTTTTGGTTCTCGCAGGTCCCGCCGCGTAAACCCACCTCTTCACAGCGGCTGTCGCGGATTCTCCAAGAATAGGATTCCCTCCCAGCAACTCCGTCGATTCAACGCTGCCGTTCGGCGCAATGGTGATTCTCAGGCGCACGGTTCCGCCGATATGCTTGCTTTGCAGTTCACGGGGATACACCGGTTCGACTCGGGTGATCAGTCTACGGTTCCCGTCGCTCTCCATTCCCAGGATGGCCAGCGTCTTCACACCTTCCGTGCTAGTCTCCGGGCTCACGTAGCCAATCGCCCCGCGTGTCCTGGCAACATACGCGGCAATTTCGCTGTCGGAGCTGACCTCCCTGGGCATAGATCCTCTTCCTGTAAAGACCAGGGTGCGGTAGTAGGTTTGCAGGTCGGAATCAGTCTTGCCCAAGTACTCTCGAATGAAACTTTCGTGGACGGAGCCGCTACGAGCGAGCACCGGTTCGACGTGCGAACCATCCCGCAGTGAACTCGTTTCCTCGAGGAACACACTCTTCAGTTCAGCTGCAGAGATGGCATCGGCTTTGACGCTCGGGTTGGCGATGACCCTCACTGTGCCAGAGCCCGCGAGCGCCGCAAGGGGTGTCATCAGCAAGCTCGCCGCGATAAGAGTCCGTAGATGCTGGGTCGCGTTTCTCATTGATGTCCTCGCTCAGAAGTTGAAGCCGCCCTTGACTACCAGGGCGTTGGTATTGGGCCTCAGGCCCTGGGGGTTGTTTACATAGTAGAAGCCGTTCGGAGTGGCACCTGGAAGCCCGTACCCGTCCATGAAGTGGCCTTCAATCTTGATATTCACGTAGCGATTAATGTCGACCCGCCCGCTCAAGACCTTGTCGTAGTCGTGGCCTGTTCCTGCGGGCTCAACGCCACCCAACGGAAAATTGATGAAATAGTGGGAGTAGTAACTGCCGACCCGCACCCGCTTGAGGATTTGATACGACCCTGCCAGATACCAGCCTCGAGAATCCTCCTGGAACCGTGAGAGGCCTGTTTGTCCGGCGTCGTCCCAACTACGACGGTATTCGACATCGACGAGCAGTTTTCCCCAGGTATATTGACCGTAGTACTGGTTCGTCCAGTCGGAATTGTCATTGGATCGGAGAAGGAGCGTACCAATCCCGGGCTCGGTGATGGAGTAGTTCAAGGTGTTATCGACGTTCATTCGCGAAATGCCGAGGAGAAGCCCTTTCAGCGGCGTGGTCCAGCGCAGATCAGCGCCGTACTGCAATCCGCCAACGCTGTTGAAGTTGAGTCCGTCGGCGCGGATGAGATAGGCAACACCGCCATATTGGCTGTAGTCGCGGTTTCCGGCCCATGCCGTGTAGGAAAGCGTCCCGCGTTTCGCGCCCAGCGGGATCGAACCGAAGATGTCGCCTCCGTCATGAGCAATGCTGGTATCGCGGATATCGATGGGATAAAGGCTCTGCGGAAGTAACGCAAACGTATGCAGGAAATCGAGATCTTGCGTGTCGTTGTACAGACCCAGCACGGTCTTGACTCTTCCTGCCCGGATTCCCAGCCATGGCTTCCATTTGTACTGGGCGTAAGCCCAATCGAGCGCGGGATGCCACGTTCCGATGCCGCCAAGATTTCGATCGTAAATCTGAGCACCGATTCGCAACTGATCGGTCACCTGCATCGAGGCATTTGCGCCGAACTCAGTGAATTCGCCGCTGCCGAAATGGCTGGTGTACATCGTCAGCCAGTTGTTGTCACTGGTATGGACAAATCCCTGCGAGGCAAATCCGTGGATCTGTACGTCCCGGTCAAGCACCTTGAAATCCTGCCCGCAAAGCAGGCTCTGACCGGCACAAAGAAACACAAATATCCAGCACGCAACTCGATGCATGGGACTCCTCATTGAAGTAGGTGGTAGTGCGAAGTGCACGCCGCAAGTGCACGAAACGGTCAATCCCCTTTTACCAACGAGTGGAGTGTGCACCAAGATAACGAACGTAATGAGAGCTCGCTCGGGATGACGGCGGCGACTGTTGCGACTGACTGTCGCCTTCGCTCGATTGGACAGCCGAAGGCGGTTGCCCCCACATGAACAGCGACAGCAGATTCCTCCCTTCGGTCGGAATGACAACATCCGTGGGAATGGGACGGAACACCGCAATCTCCGAACGCGAAGCACAACCCCAGGTTGAGAGGCTATCGGCCTAGCTATTCGCAGCGCAGCGAGATCAACGGGTCAATTCGGGCGGCGCGTTGGGCTGGAAGGTAACAGGCTAGCAGTGCGATAGTTGCGAGTAACAAAGAAATCCCGGCGAAGGTGATTGGGTCGGTTGTTTCCACGCCAAAGAGCAGGCTGCGCATCAGGCGCGTCAGTAGGAACGCTGCCGCCAAACCGATCGTCACTCCGGAAATGGCGAGCACCATCCCTTGCCTTACAACAAGGCTCAGGATGTTGCGCTGCGAAGCGCCCAGAGCGATTCGAATCCCCAACTCCCGCGTCCCTTGATTGACCAGGTACGCCATCACACCGTAGATGCCAATGGTCGCGAGAGCCAGCGCAACGCTGGCGAAGACGCCTAGCAGCATCATTGAAAAACGCCGCTGCGCCAACGACTCATTCACCTGCTGCTCCATGGTTCGAGCGTGGTACATCGGAAGATCCGGATCGAGGCTCCGCAGCGCGCTCTTTGTGGCCGAGAGCATGGCTGCCGAATCTGTACGGCTACGGAAGGCTACCGTCATGGCCCGCGCGGGGAATTGCGTATGAGTCACATAGAAAGCGATGCGCGGATTTGAGTCGAGAGAATCTTGCTTCACGCGTCCGACGACGCCGATGACGGTTTGCCACGGATCTTTCGACGGGAGTTCGACGATATGAATGCGCTTGCCGATGGGGTCTTGTCCCGGCCAGAGTTGATCGGCCATGTATTCGTCGACGATGACGACGACCGGCTTGGTCATGTCGTCTTGCTCGTTGAACAATCGTCCACGGCGCAGCGGGATCTCCATGGCTTCAAAGTAGTGCCCGCTAACGAGCCGCTCATCCGCATTTAGAAACTTCTCTCCGGGAAGTGGGACTCGTCCTTCGACCGTGATCGGCGTCCAGGCAAAAGCTTCACTCAAGGGGAGTGATGTAACTCCACCAGCAGCGATCGCTCCAGGTGAGTGTTCAAGGCGGTCCCAAAGTTGGCGATAGGTATTCAAGACGGCTTGCTTGTCGCCGTATCGCTGGCCGGTCATGGTCAGATCGAAGGTGAGCACGCCGCGCGGATTGAATCCGGGAGAGACATTTTGCAGGCGGGCAAAGCTGCGAATCAGAAGTCCCGCACCGATCAGCAGGACGACAGAGAGAGCTAGTTCCGAAATAACCAGCAACCGTCGAAGATTGTTGCCGTGTCCCCAGACGGCGCTGGTTCCGGCTGATCCGCGGCTGGCATCTTTCAGAGTCGAATTCAAGTCAAGCCGCGAAACGCGCAACGCCGGTACGAGTCCGAAGAGAATCCCAGAGAAAACGGACAGCAGCAAAGTAAAGAGGAGAACACGTCCATCGATCGAGACGTCGTGCAGCCGCGGGATGCTCTTCGTGCCGAGGATGTGCATCCACCTCACGGCCACAAGGCTGATGAAGATACCAAGCGCGCCGCCGCAGAGGGAAATCAACAGGCTCTCGGTCAACAACTGCCGAATGATGTGCCAGCGGGTGGCACCGAGGGCTGTCCGCACGGCAATTTCCTGTTGGCGCGCCACGGCCCGCGACAGCATCAGGTTCGCGACATTCGCACAAGCGATCAGCAATACAAAGCTCACGGACCCGAGCAGCACCCACAGCGAGCGGCGCACATTGCCGACAACTTGTTCGAGAAGCGGCACGATGCTGAAGGTCAGTCCGCCATTGGGCGGATAATTCTCCGGAAATTCGCGACGTAAGCGAGCCGTGATGGTGTCCATCTCGGCCTGAGCTTGCTGCAGCGAGACGCTGGGCTTCAGCTTACCGACGATGTTGTAGTCTTCGTGGTCGCGTACTTGCGAAGCCGCGGTCGGCGCGAGCGGCAACGGCAGAAAGAGATCGGCCTGCTGGGTCCCGTCAAGCAAGGGCACGACCTCCTGCGGCAAAGAGAAGCTCTGCGGAAGGACGCCGACGACTTCGTACGTTTGTCCATTAATGATGACCGAAGTCCCAAGGACGCGCGGATCGCGGCCGAACCGTCGCGCCCACATTCCGTCGGTCAGGACGGCGGACGCGGGATGCCCGGGCAGATCTTCGTCTGGTGTCAGCAATCGGCCCAGGGCGGGATGAGCACCCAGCATCGGAAGAAGATTCGACGAGACGCGCACTGCGCCCACGCGTTCCGGATCGCCCTTGCCGGTTAAGTTGTAGTTACCGCCGATCGCGATTGCGACCTGCTCAAAGCCATGGTGGCTCGTCTTGATGTCGAAATACTGCGCGGTGGAAAACCAATCCTGAGTGATCCCCAGTCCAGGAGAACGATTCCACAGGATCACGAGCCGGTCTGGGTTGTCGTATGGAAGAGGACGGAAGAGCAACGCATTAGCCACACTGAAGATGGAGGTGTTCGCACCAATTCCGATTGCCAGCGACAAGACCGCTGCCAGCGTGAACCACGGGTTCTTGGCGAACGAGCGAAGGGCGAATCGAATGTCCTGCATCCACGTGTTCATTCGAGGGTCATGCTAGCATGTGCGGCTCTATGTCAGACGTGCGAGGTGCGTTTTGGTTTGTTTGGTTCCGTCGCGGCGTCGAGGAGAGCAGATTCCTCCCCTTCGACTTCGCTCAGGGTCTGAATGACAAAGCACTTTGGGAGTTGCTTCGGTCCCTACCAGAAGGCTCGTAGCACTTGGCGGATCAGCAAGCCTCCGGCCAGGGAGACAGCGATGCTGGCCAGGGTGCCGAGCAGGAAGTATTCAGCCCAGTCGCGGTTTTCGAGATCGCGGGAACGGATCAGGCTCTTGGCGGCCATGAGGAACGCTAGGGCGGCATAGCTTCCTTGTGTGACGATCGCGAGCAGGAGAAGGCGTTCGAGATTG
This sequence comes from Candidatus Sulfotelmatobacter sp., assembly GCA_035264195.1. Classification (GTDB taxonomy): domain Bacteria; phylum Acidobacteriota; class Terriglobia; order Terriglobales; family Acidobacteriaceae; genus Sulfotelmatobacter. The sequence goes on from DATFQQ010000316.1 coordinate 12,072, forward strand.
CCGATCCAGCGTCCGCGATTGAATTCGACGGTGTCGACTCTCTTTTCGGCCACAACGAGGTCGGAACGCGGAACGACACTGGTGTCCTTGGGAAGTTGGAGCGAGGGGAGGGCTCCGCACTTGTTGAGGATGCCGCGCACGATGTAAGTCCCGCCGCGAATGTTGAAGATGACGATGGCGGAGATGAGACAGAGAGCGGATGTCGTCGACTCAGGAAAGGGAAGAGCGGTCCCGGGAAGATGAGAGACGAAATGCCAACGGACGAGATGCCAATGAGCTACGCAAGTGACGATCAGGATCGCGACGAATGTAGAAGCA
>DATFQQ010000317.1:0-11850 GCA_035264195.1 Candidatus Sulfotelmatobacter sp.
GTAGTCCACTCGATCCTTGGTGGACCAGTCGGCGCCCTGCATAAAGCGCTGCTGGACATCACAGGCAAGTACCCAGTCCTGGCTAACGTCGACCACCGTCTCGTCTGGCATCATTTTCGGCCTCCACTTAATTGTCGGTTCGGTGGGGCCGAAATCGACAGTCAAGGGCTGGTTTTCGCGAAAATATTTTTTCCGGCGATGTAGAGACTGGCAAAGCGGGTCCGACTACCCCATGAAAAGCGCAGATCATAGGCGCTACAACTCATTGAAAAAGGAGAGACAAAATGGTCAGTCTCACGACGTACCTGCTGTTCGATGGCAAATGTGAGCAAGCAATGGAGTTTTACAAATCCTGCTTCCAGGGGGACCTCACTACGATCAAAGTCAAGGATTCCCCCATCAAGGATCAGATGCCTGCAGTCCAGCTGGATAAAGTCCTGAATGCACGCTTGAAGAGCGCTCATGTGGAGATTTCGGCGTCGGACTGGCTGATGCCAAACCGAACCCAGGTTCGTGGCAATACGGTTTGCCTTTATGTCAGTGGTGGTACGCACGCGGAGCTGAAATGTCTGTTCGAGAGGCTCTCGGATGGAGCGGAAGTGACCGATCCGCTGAGCGAGAAATTCTTCGGCACATACGGGGCGCTCAACGATAAATTTGGTGTTCGGTGGATGTTTCAATCGAACGAAAGAGCTTAGCCGGCGCCGCACAGCGATAAACGAAAATAGGAGCGATCGATATGAAATACATTTTGTTGATGTCGGGCACAAAAGGTGGCGTGGATCACTATCAGGCGTGGACGCAAAAGGATATCCAGGCACATATGGCAGTCCTTCACAACATTAACAAGCGGCTGAGTGAATCCGGAGAGTTCGTGGCCACCCAGGGTCTAGCCGGGCCGAAGGAAGCTAAGGTGGTGCGCGGCGAGAAAAATGGCATCCCGGTCACGGACGGAGTTTTCCCCGAGTCGAAGGAGTTTCTCTTGGGCTACTGGATCGTTGACGTCGCCACTGCGGAGCGCGCCTATGCGATCGCCGGCCAGATTTCGGCGGCGCCCGGGCCTGGAGGAGTATCGACGAATATGCCGATCGAAGTCCGACAATTCGCAACGTTTGAACAATCCGAATTGAGATGATCGGCAGCGGCATAAGGGATGCGGAAACGCGGAAACAAAGCACAAAACGACATGACAAGGAGACATGGAAAATGAAATACATCTTGATGATGAACACAATGAAGGCGGGACAGGGCATGCCCAACTGGGCCGGTAAAGACTTGCAGGCTCACATTGCATTCATGATGAATCTGAATAAAGACCTAGGGGATTCCGGCGAGCTAGTATCAGCGGAGGGTCTCTCGTTTCCTGACCAGGCCAAATTGGTGCGGGCCGGCAAGAACGGTGTTCCTATTACCGACGGCGTTTTCCCCGAATCCAAGGAGTTTCTCGCCGGGTTCTGGATTGTCGATGTCGACACGCCTGAGCGGGCGTACGCGATAGCAGCCAGAGCGTCGGCCGCTCCGGGACCTGGTGGAGCACCCTTGAACATACCCATTGAGGTGCGTGCGGTCATGAGTGCGCCTCCTCCGGAAATGATGTGATGGAGCCAGAATGACAAGAGCGTGGGATGCGACATCGGAGCAGCTGTTGCGTGAACTTGCGCCGCAGGTGCTCGGCGCGGTCGCTCGCCGTTTTCGAGACTTCGTTTCGGCTGAGGATGCGGTGCAGGAGGCCATGATCGCTGCATTCACCCAATGGCCGGAAGAGGGCATTCCCGAAAATCCTCGGGGATGGTTGATTCAGGTCGCATCCCGGCGAATGACCGACCATGTGCGCAGTGAAATTGCACGTCGCGAGAGAGAAGCCGTTGTGGCGCAGGAAGCAGAGCTCGTCGCACCCACGGTTGATATCGAGTCTGACATGGACCCAGATGACACACTGATCCTGCTGTTCATGTGCTGCCACCCAGCATTGACTTCGTCATCTGCGATTGCTCTGACACTGCGTGCCGTGGGCGGTCTGACCACCGCCGAGATTGCCAATGCCTTCCTCGTTCCGGAGGCGACGATGGCGCAACGGATCAGCCGTGCCAAGCAAAGTATTCAAGATTCCGGCGTACCGTTCCGGTTGCCCTCTCCCCAGGAGCGTCCACAGTACCTGCCGGCCGTTCTCCATGTGCTCTACCTGATTTTTAGTGAGGGATACGTGAGCAGTAGTGGAGCGCATTTGCAACGACTGGATTTGGCGCGAGAGGCGATCCGGCTAACACGCTATACGAAAAGAATGATTCCAGATAATGCAGAGGTCGCGGGACTGCTGGCACTGATGCTGCTAACGGACGCGCGGCGAGCAGCACGAACCGGGCCGAGCGAGGAGTTGATCCCTTTGGATAAGCAAGATCGCACACTTTGGGATCGTGCTGAGATCTTAGAAGGGGTGGGGTTACTTACTGAGGCGTTGTCGAGAGGGACTGTCGGGATGTATCAGCTTCAGGCGTCGATCGCTGCAGTTCACGACGAAGCTGCGCGAGCCGAGGATACCGACTGGGCGCAGATCCTGGCACTCTACGAACTACTGAAGCGTGTATCTCCCGGCCCAGTAGTGACGCTCAATCACGCCATTGCCGCAGCGATGGTACACGGTCCTTCAAAAGGTCTGGAACTTCTCAAGGCGTTGGATTCGGACAGCCGATTCGGCGGGTACTACCGCCTAGCTGCAGTGCGTGCCCATCTGTTCGAAATGATCGGTGATTCCAAGACCGCGATCGAGCACTATCGAATGGCGGCGACGCGAACAACAAGCATTCCGGAACAGAATTACCTCATGACCCAAGCGGCACGGCTTGAGGAAAACTCGGGTGGCGTCGATAACAACCCTGCACGGATTCGATGACGTCCTCAAGGCGCGCCGTTTCAATGTTCGTCAGCAAGGGAACCTTCCTGTCTGAGTTGAACCTTACGATCTAGGGTCATTCCTGTAGCTAGGCTTTTTCAGCGCGCCTAGAACCCAAACGGGGAGTAAAATTCTGCTCAATTCGTTTTGGGGTCTGTTTCGGGTTCGTACCGCTTTCAATGCGGCGTGCTAAATGGGGCTAGGGATCAAAGCACGAGAGGTGACCCAACATGAACGACAAGCTGGAAGTCATCCCGGACCAGCTGGCGAAAGGCGTCTCGCGCCGTAATTTTATCAAGGGCGTCATCGCCGGCGGCGCGGTAGCGTCATCGGCGACCTATCTGTTTCGAGCCTCTTCGCTTTTAGGCCAACAGCCACCCGGCTTGGGAGAGCGACTGATCACTCTCAACGTCAACGGACAAGCGCGCCGCGTCGATGTCATGAAACAAGAGACGCTGGCTTGGACACTGCGCTACAAGCTTGGACTCACTGGCACCAAGCTCGGCTGTGATCGCGCCGAATGCGGTGCATGCACGGTGCTGCTCGATGATGTACCGCACTACGCTTGCTCCATTCTGACCCACAGCGTACGCGGCAGAAAAATTCTGACCGTCGAGGGACTCGCCAACTCTGATGGCACGTTGCATCCGGTGCAGCAAGGGGTCATCGACGAGCAGGGTTTCCAGTGCGCGTTTTGTATGTCGGGATTCATTATGTCCGCGGTGGGTTTTCTAAAGACCAACCCCAATCCCACGCGTCTTCAGATGGCGCAGGGACTCTCAGGAAACCTTTGCCGTTGCCAGGATTACGACAAGATCCTGACCGCGATGATGCGCGGCGCAGAAAACATGAGGAAGGCGCACCATGTCTAACTCAGAGTGGAAACCCAATCAACAGAAATTCGGAGCGAAATACAAACTGATCGGCAAGGACTATCCCACGCCCGATTTGTACGCGAAGGTGACGGGAAAAGCGAAATACGCTGAGGACTTCCGCGTCGACGGTATGTTGTTCTGCAAGTTGTTGCTGAGTCCTGTCGCGCACGGGCGTGTGAAGCACTTGGACGTAAGCAAGGCCACGGCCATGCCCGGCGTGAAGGCGATTCTTACGCAGGATGATCTGCCGGCGCCAGCCGATAGCGTGACGGATCTTGGCGTCACGATCAAGGCGAATCCTCTGGGCGAGAAAGCGCTGACGATGGAACCGCTGTACCATGGCGAGCCGGTGCTGGCTGTGGCGGCGGTCGATGAGTACACGGCAGCAGAGGCGATTGAAGCGATTGATATTGAATTTGAGCCGCTTCCATTTGCGGTCGATCCGCTCGATACGCTTCGTCCCGGCGGGCCGAACCCGCGCCTGCAAGGGAACGTTTGGGTCAGACCTTCGATGCCGCAAGCGAAACCTGGAGAGAAACCGCCTAGCCCACCGGTGCCGCATGTCGGCGAGCTGAAGTGGACCGAAGCCGATTTCGCTGAGACGAAGCATGGCCGCCTACCGTTGGGCAAAGCGCAGGACGAGTGGGTTGTCGGCGATCTGGATGCGGGGTTCAAGGAAGCTGCGCTTGTCCTCGATGAAACATTCGTCACACCTGACACCAGCCACGAGACTCTGGAGCCCCGCACGACTCTTGCGTATTGGCAGAATGGGAAAGTGTTTGTGCACATGGGAACGCAGAGCACCGTACAAACACTGGCGAGCCTAGGGCGCTGGCTGAATATGGATCAGAACCAGATTGTTCTCGTCAGCGAGTACACCGGAGGAGGTTTCGGCAGCAAGGCCACGGGTTACATCTTCGCGATTATTCCGGCATTGTTGTCCAAGAAAGCGAATGCGCCCGTGATGATGCGCATCAGCCGTGAGGAGGAACACTTCATTGGACGGGCGCGGCCCGGCTTTCAAGGACGGATGAAAGTCGGTTTCGCCAAGAACGGACGCATTACCGCACTCGATATGTTCGTGATCTGCAACAACGGACCTTACGATGCCGTCGGTGATGCGAATACTTCGGGAACGATTGTGTCCTTGTTGTATCAGCCTCTTGCCATGCGCTGGCGCGGTACAACGGTTCTTACGAACACTCCACCACGCGGCGCCCAAAGTTCCCCGGGAGGAATGCAAGGCATCGTGATCATGGAAACAATCGTTTCCAAAGCGGCGCGGCAACTCGGGTTGGATCAGGTCGATATCCGGCGAATCAATTGTCCGGAAGGTAAAGCACCGGTGGGACCGGTGAGAAACGGGACACGCGGGCATTCCACGAGTGCTTTTCTGAAAGAAGCATTCGATCGGGGCTCCGAACAGTTCCGATGGAAAGAGCGGACTGCCCGGCCGAAACGCAGTGGGACTAAGGTGCGCGGTGTCGGTGTGTCGTCGAGTTGTTTCGTCGGCGGCTCGATCGGATACGATGGGCTGTTTGTCATCAGGCCAGATGGGCGCATTGCAATTCAGTCCGGTGTCGGAAACCTGGGCACCGAATCCCTTCATGACGTGCACCGCGTCGTCGCTGAAGTGCTGGGTGTGCCTTGGGAGAAGTGCGATGTGACGTGGGGTAATACGTCAAAGAATTTGCCTTGGACCTGCGTCTCTGGAGGAAGCCAGACTACGCACGCCATGACCCGAGCTGCGCATGCCGCAGCTATCGATGGCAAACAAAAACTACAGGAGATCGCAGCCAAAGTCCTTGGAGGAAAGCCCGAGCAGTATGAAGTGGGAAATGAACGTGTTTTTCGCAAAGGCGGCGGCAGAGGCATGACGCTGCCGCAGGCTGCGCAACACGCGATCCAACTTGGTGGCAAATACGACGGGCACGAGCCGCCCGAGGACGTAAACAAGTTCACGAAGGCGTCGATTGCCGCTTTGCAGGGGCAAGGTCTCTTGGCGGCGGCGAAAGATAAGTATCCGCGCGATGGCCAAACGTTTTCTTATGTGGCCTGCTTTGCGGAAGTCGAGGTCGACGTTGAGACTGGCAAGTACGACATCACGGACTATCTCGCGGTGGCTGACGTAGGCACGGTTCTCCACCCGAAATCACTATCGGGCCAGATTTTGGGCCGGTCGATACTGGGCATCGGGCATGCCATCGGACAGAAGTGGGTCTTTGATCCGCACTACGGGCATACGATCTCGTTACGTTTTCATCACACGAAACCCCCGACGATTCTGGATGTTCCAGTCAATATGCAGTGGGCTGCGCTGGATATTCCTGATCCGGAAACGCCCGTAGGAGCCCGTGGCATTGGCGAACCGCCGGTGGGCGGCGGTTGCGGAGCGATCTTGAATGCGTTATCGGATGCCCTCGGCGATGAGATCTTCCGCCGTGCGCCAGTGAACCTCGACACAATTCTTACGTCGCTTGAAGCGGGTCGGCCGACGCAGGATCCGCTGACTGCACACATTTAGACGATTTGAAACGGAGAGCGCTATGGCAGTAATCCGAGACGTGATGCCGGCATTCCAGTTGTACCAGCCGAGTTCCGTCGCCGACGCACAAAAGCTGCTGGGGCAGAACGGAAGCGATGCGTTGGTGCTGGCTGGCGGCCTCGACAGCATGGATTGGCTGAAGGACCGGATCAAGAAGCCCAAAGTAGTTGTCGATTTGAGTGGTGTCAGCGAACTGAAGGGAATTCGCGAGACTCCCGATGGCGTGGAAATTGGAGCGATGACGACGCTGACCGAAATCTCGACAAGTCCGGTGATCCGGCAGAAATATAGTCTGCTCTCGCAAGCAGCTGAGGTGGTGGCTTCTCCACAAATTCGTAACCAGGGCACGATTGGCGGAAATGTTTCTCAGGACACGCGCTGCTGGTACTACCGCGCCGGCTGGCCATGCTATCGGGCTGGAGGGAACATCTGCTACGCCGACACTCCGGTCGGCAGGAATCGGGAACACGCCATCCTGCATTCGGAGCGATGTGTGGCGGTGAATCCTTCCGATACGGCTCCCGCTTTTATTGCGTTGGACGCGAAGTTTGTGGTCATGACTCCGAAGGGACAGCGGGTAATCGACGCCGAAGATTATTTCATCGGTCCTGACATCGACATCACGCGCATGAATATTCTGCAGCCCGGGTCTCTCTTAACTGCGATCCGCATTCCGTCTACCTGGGCGCAGGCGCAGTTTTATTTCGAGAAAGTTCGGGATCGCAATGTATGGGATTTCCCATTGATGAATGTGGCGTCGGCCATGAAGTCGTCTGGGGACAACATCCAGGATGTTCGGATCGCCGTGAATGCCGTGGCGGCACGGCCGCTGCGACTCAAGATGGTGGAGGACTCAGTCCGTGGCAAACCGCGGAATGCAGCGACCGGCGAAGCGGCCGGGAAACTCGCTGTACAGGGAGCAGTTCCGCTGCAGTTCAACGCATACAAAGTCCCACTCATGCGAAACCTTGTAAAGCGCGCCATTGGCGGTGTACAGGAGGCGGCATGGGCATCCTAGAGTGGGCAACGAGTCCGTTGGGCCAGAGAGTGCCGATCCACATTGCGTGGTTCTTGATCTGGGTGGCGTTAATTGCCGGCCTGGTGTTTCTGATCGTGCACGCGATCTATGTTTGCTACTTCGCAAAAGATAAGGGGTTCGCGTCGGATCTTCCTTCTGAAATTGGCCAGCAATTACCGGCGCGTATTCCACGGCATTCGCTGATGGCGAGATTGTTTCACTGGATTATGGCGGGGGCTATGTTCGTCTTGCTGTTCACCGCGTTCCTACCTAAGGTGGGAGTTCAATTTAATTGGGTGACGTATCACTGGATTGCCGGGACAGTTCTGACGATCTCGATTCTTTTTCACATCGTTCACGCTACCTTCTATCTGGACTTCTGGTCGATCTGGCCCGACCGATCCGATATCGAAGACGCTCGGAAACGCCTTCAGCGTTTTATGGGAAAATCAACGGCTCTGCCCCGAAAGTTCGCGAAATATCCATTAGAGAACAAGCTTTATCACGGCGTCGTCATGCTCTCCGGCCTGGCGGTGATTATCACGGGCGTGTTCATGATGTTTCGAGTGCGCACCGTCTTTTTCCCGCGCAATCCTTATCTCTTCAGCGATATGACATGGGGCATGATGTATGTGTTGCACGGGCTGGCAGGAGTTGGGCTCATCACGCTGACCATCGTTCACGTGTACTTCGCCATCAGGCCGGAAAAGCTGCCGATCACGGCGTCGATGATTGTGGGCTCCATGAGCCGCGAGTTTTATTTAAAAGAGCATGACCCGCAACGATGGGTCATTGAAGGCTTGCCACACCACGGGAGCGCGGCCGATGGCGACTGAGTTTCTCGATCGCTGTGATGTGATTGAGGAGTGTTACGAGTTCCTGCTGGGCTATGCGGCGCAAGGTTTGCCGACTGATGACGGCAGTCCAGCGGGACGTGAGGTTCGGACCCACCTTGGGAATGCATGCGAAGCCCTGATCGGCTTGGCCGACAGCTGCAGACAAGCTATAACCGCCCATCAACTCCAGCCCGCCTCACCGTACGAAGCGTTTTGTTCGATGCTTGATCGCGACGTGCGAGATTCTCTGGCGGCGATTGAGTTGGTCCTCGCGCAACCAGGCCTCAGTTCTCAGTTGATCGACAATCTGAACGCATCAAGCCATCTGCGGGCACTGTTAACGGACCTATTCCTCGTGGGAGAGATCTTGCGAACGCGAGAGAAAGTCGCTTTCGTGACAGATCGAGCGTAAGAACGACGCCGTTGCTGTCGTCGAGTGAAGCCCCCCTGATTCTCGTCCCCGTAAACATTATTTAGTTCTTGGTGGAGCGAATGATCGTGACTGGGCCGAGAAGGCCCGCGGCCACGAGTTTCGAGTCGGCTTTGTAGTACTTCGGAGAGGTCAACGTATAAGTTTTGGTCGCATTGGGTTGGCGGTCCCCGACGATCCGGTTTACCCACGCATCGGTGACTCGAATCTCGAGCGTGTTTTTGCCGGGCTTGAGGGCGCTTGTGATATCGACGCGATACGGCGCTTTCCAGAGAATGCCGAAGGGCGTGCCATTCACAGAGACTTCGGCCAAGTTCTTGACGTCACCGAGATCAACGGAAACGTGAGCGCCTTGCGCAAGCCAGTCGGATGATGCGTCGATCGTCTTTGTGTAAGTGCCTTTGCCTGAGAAGTACTTTATGCTTTCGTCGCTGCTCTCGCTCCACGAGGTCAGCTTATCGACCGTGATTTTCGCCGGAGCTCCGAGATTCGGCTCGAAGCTAAGGTCCCAGGGACCTTCAACGGTGGCGACTGTTGTGTCGACTGTCTTAGGCAGACTTCGTGATTGCGTCTTTGCGGCCTTACGGAACACGACGAACAACGTGCCCCAGGGCTCGAGATGCAAAGGCACAGTGGTTCGGCCATCAGCGATCTGGAATGAGGCCGGTTCTGTTGTGCCAGTGTCGGCATGCCAGAGCTCAGCTTCTTTTCCGCCTACGCGAAACGTGGCATCGAGAATTTCATCGCGGTCATTGCGATTGTCGACGTAATAGAGATCGCCGTCTGCAAGCTTCCGATGGACGAATAGAAGATTCGTGTCGGATTCAGGTTTGGTGTAGTCGAAATCGGGGGTGACACCGACGGCGGTGACGACTTCCGACAAGTTCTTGTCTCCGTACACGCGGCCCTTGCCCACCGAATTGCCGCTTCCGGAGCCCCACAGTTGGTCGACGATGTTTTGGAATTCCTTCGGATCGTCGCTCAAACTCGGAGTATCGGTCGGCTTCGACCCTGCCACGATTGCCCCGGCCTGAACCAGGTCTCGGATTTTGCGCAACACCGGTAAGGACATGTGTTGGCTATGCGGATCGAGGGCCAGTACCCGGTACTGCATGCCGCTGGGAGTAGCAAGCTGTCCGTTTTTGACGCTCAAGACGTGAACCAGAGCGTCCGCGTTGATGTAGTCGAAGTTGTAACCGGCAGGAATATCGGGACTCTTTCTCCCGAAGAGTGCGGTAAGGTTCGAATCCTCTCCGTAGAAGTACACAATATCGGCGCCGAAGCGTCCCTGCTGCAGCAGGTAAGAACTTCGCGCGAGGTAAGAAATCCAGGGCTTCGCCTGCTCGGCCCAGGTCTCGTTGCGGTTAAACCACTGACCGAAAGGTCCGAGCGCGAGACCGGGTTTCTTGTCGAGCAAGGGCTGATGAACCGATGTGTGAAGCACGAAGCGGTTCAGGCCCATGGCCAATTCTTTGTCAGCGGTTGGCTTCAGCGTAGCCGGAGACCACGCCCAGGCGCCCGACGATGCAGTGAGCGACTCTGCCGCAACGAGATTTTGTCCGTAAATGTGCGCGACCGAAGCGGATTCGCGGATGTCGGCGTCATACCCGTACTGCTCATTGTTCACGCCCGGGCGTTGCGTCCACATGGCCGACATGGGCACGTCGTTGTGGCGCTTCACCTCCATGCCGTCGCCGATGAAAGCGCGCCCTTCTTCGTGCGATTCCCCATAGTGACCCATGCCACGGGCGTGCAAGATGTCATTGATCTGGTCGTAGTGATTCTCGGCGAGCAGATCTCCTAACGTTTCCCGAAAATCCCAGAGGAATCTGTCACTATCTTCGGAACTCTCGATGACGCGGCCGGCGAGCACGGGCATCCACGGACGCGGATCGTATCCCCGGTGTTTGGTGAACTCTGCGACCATGTCGTCGGTCCAGTTCGCCGTACCTGCTTCCCAACTGTCATTGATCACGTATCGTAAGCCGCGCTTGCCCATGAGATCTCCGACCGCGCTCTTGTAGCTATCGAGATATGTGTTCATGTACTCTTTCACGTCTTCGCGGTTGAGCTTATCGACTTCAAGGCCGGTGCCTTCGGGCGATGCCGGATGGTTCGTGATTCCTGTGAGCGAATAGCCGAAACGCAGTACGCTCCAGTTGCCGGGGGGAGGTGTCCACTCAAGGGTTCCATCCGGCTGCATCTTGGAAGTGAGATCGACAACATCGCTCTTTCGAATGGCATCATGTGGCGCAACGGGTGGGGTAGGGAAGGAATCGAGTCCAATCAGGTTGTCGAAGCCAGCTTTTTCCTCAAAGCGGCTGACACGGGCTCCAGGATGTAAGGTGAGTTCCGAAATTTCAAAGTTCGGATCCGGCTTCATACCGCTGAAGTCGCCAAAAGGATTCTCCACGTCGAACGCGTTTTCGCCGAAGCCACTGGCCGGCTTGTCTACGAAAGCAATGCGGAAAAATCTTGCCGTTGCAGCAGGAAAGGCAATGGTGTGCTCCTCTCCACCGTCGTTTGGAATGTCGAGGAGCTTGTGAAATGTCTGGCCATCCTCGCTGACCTCCACGCCGGCGATGGATGGGGCTGCACCAAACATGTTTGCCGCTGCCGCTCCGGGATCGTTCAGCACCAGGGTGACTGCGTGCATGGTTTGCGGTGATGCGAATTCATACTGGACCCAGGCTTGTTGTCCAGCAGGCGCTTTAGGCAGTTGCGTCGTTTTCACCAGATCGCCGTCGGTGAGTAGAGGTAAGTCAAGAGTACCGCCGCTGGAAGTGATCTTCGGTTGCAAGGTCGAAACGGGGACGTCGCTGTCGGCCGCACGGTACGCGATGACTGCACTATCAGCGTAGAAGGTCGGTGCTGCCTTCGGAGCCTGGCCGCTGATCAGTGCGAGAAAATCGAACAGAGGAATGTTCTGAAAAGGCCCGCTAACTTCGGGAGGACGAGGAAGCACACCTCTGAAGGGTTTTCCGCCTTCTACTCTGGTTTCGCTCCAGACCACTTTCTTCATCCCCTGGCTTGGCTTTACCCACGGGCCGCCAGACTCGCTCCATCCGGGCGAACCGGCGATTGCTTCTTCGAGTCCGAGCTGATCCGCCAACTTCGTGGCGTAAAGGAATGCGTCTTTCCACTCGGGCGTCATGTAGACGAGCCGTTGGTCCACGAGCTTTGGCGTAGTGAGGGACGCATCAAAATTTTGGAATCCGCCGATGCCAACGCGGTTCATCCATTCCAGGTCCGCCTT